>JBEENF010000231.1:0-6287 GCA_041192325.1 Verrucomicrobiota bacterium | reverse complement strand
CGCGCATCACTTCGCCGTGATCGAGGCCGGCATCAGCGCGCCTGGTGAGATGAAGCCGCTGGCGGACATGATCGCACCTGATGTGTCGCTGGTCACTTTGATCGCGCCGGCGCACACCCAGGAATTGGGGGGCATCGAGGGCGTGGCGCGGGAAAAGGCGGTTTTGCCAGCGGCGACTCGCGCCGGTGGGGTGGCGGTATTTTCGCGGGAAACCGCGGAATTCGGCCCCTTTGGGGAACTGGGAGTTCGCAAAATGATCGTCGAGCGCGCGGACGTGATCCGCCCCGCGGAGACAACAAAGGACAGAGTGTACTTTGCCGTCACCCAACGGGGCGACGCGACAGCCGTCTCGCTGGCGTACGGGAACCCGCCGCCGCTGGTTTTCACTTTCCGCCGCGTTTCGGACGGCATGGCGCAGAACGCCGCCCTGGCCATTGGTGCGGCGCTCTGGCTCGGAGTTTCGGCTGAGCAGATTCAGACGCGCCTCAAGCAATGGAAGCCGGCAAAGCTCCGCGGCGAAATCCGGCACGAAGACGGTCGGTTGCTTTACCTGGACTGTTACAATGCGAATCCCGCGTCCATGGCGGACGCGCTCGACATATTTCGTGCAATTGCGCCGCCGGAGCATCCCCGGTTCTACATCGTGGGCGGCATGGAAGAACTGGGCGCGCAGGCGGCGGCGTACCACCGCGCCCTGGGGCGTTCGATTATCTTGCGCAAGAACGACCGCTTGGTCGCGATTGGCGATCTGGCCCACGAGATCCTCGCGGGTTTGCTGGAGCAGGGTGACGTTGCGCAGCAGATCGATATCGTCTCTTCGCCCGAATCGGTGGCCGGGTCCCTCGCGGAGTGGCGCGGCGCAGTGTTCATCAAGGGCAGCCGGCGGTATCAACTGGAGCGGGCGCTTGCCCCGTTCGCCACCGCCGCTGCCACTCATTAAATCGTGTCGCTTGTAACGCATTCGCCTTCAGATCGGACAACGCGGGCGGCCCCGGCCGTGGCAGTGGACTCCGCCCTCGCGCGGGCACATGACGGGAGCGTGTCGTTGTGCTGAGTTATCTCGCCGATTTCGAAGCGTACTTCGGTCCGCTCCGTTTGCTGCGTTACATCACGTTTCGCGCCGGCCTGGCGACGGTGACCGCGCTCATCATCGGCTTCATCATCGGCCCGATGCTGATCCGCCGGTTTCGTGAACTGAAGCTGGGGCACGGCTACATCGACGACCGGACCGGTTCGCTCGGCGCCAGCTATTTTGACAAAAAGACGACGCCCACCATGGGCGGGTTGATCATCTTTATCTCCGTCTTCACCAGCGCGGCGTTGTGGGCTTCGCCCAACATCTGGGTGTTGGTCAGTCTCTTTGTGTACGCGGCATTGACGGTGCCGGGTTTCCGCGACGACTACCTGAAAGTCGTGCACAAGAACCGCGACGGCATTTCGTCCCGGGAGAAAATTCTTTGGCAGACCGGCGTGACGCTGGTGGCGCTCGGGCTCTTGTCCTGGCATCCGCTGAGTGCGGCGAAAATTCGCGAGTTCTGGGTGCCCTTCGTCAAGCACGCGGTGATCACGCACATGCCGTGGTGGCTCCTGCTGGCGCTCATTTATCTGTGGATCGTGGGTTTCAGCAACGCGATCAACCTGACGGACGGGCTGGATGGGCTGGCGGTGGGTTGCACCATTTCTGTCGCGCTGGTTTTCGCGATCATGGCGTACATCGCCGATCACATTTTCCTGGCGGAGTATCTGTTGACCAGCCACGTGCCGGGCACCGGCGAACTGGCGGTGATCTGCGGCGCGTTGATCGGCGGTTGCATGGCCTTCCTTTGGTTCAATTCGCATCCCGCCGAAGTCTTCATGGGTGATACCGGCTCGCTCGCGCTGGGCGGACTGATCGGGGTCATGGCGTTTATGATACACCAGCCGTTTACCCTGGTCATTGTCGGCGGGGTGTTTGTCGTCGAATTGTTGTCCGTCGTGTTTCAGGTGGGCTGGTTCAAATACACCAAGCGCCGGTCGGGAGCGGGGCAGCGTCTCTTTCTCATGGCGCCGATCCATCATCATTTCCAAAAAAAGGGCTGGCCCGAGAGCAAGGTCGTCATCCGTTTCTGGGTGCTCTCGGTGGGTTGCGCGCTCGCCGGCCTCGCCACGCTTAAGCTTCGTTAACCATGAACTCATCCGCTCACTTCATTCGCGTAGCCGGCCGCGCCTTGCCTGCGCGCAAGACGACCGTCTTGCGCCTGCTGGACGTGCAAATTCGCGCCGTGGCGCCGGCGACTGGCGCCCGGAAAAACGGGGAAGATTGGACCGGGGCGTCCAGCGAAGCTGACGCGAACGTGGCTCCGCTCCCCGATTCGTCGCTTGCGCCCGCCGCCCTGCCGGGGCGGCAGCTCTATTTTCTCTAGATGGAGTTTGCCGCGCCCCCTTTCCTGCAGCCCCTGCTCGCCCGGCCCGTCGCCATCCTCGGCGCGGGGGTGAGCGGCGCCGGCGTGCGCGCGTTGCTGGCTGCCGTGGGGGCGACGGGAATCGGGTACGATAAAAACGGCGAGGAGTTCACCGCCGCGGCGGCGCGCCACCACGGGCTCTTGGTTTTTTCGCCGGGCTTCCCGCCCGATCATCCCTGGCTGGCGTGCGCGCGGCTGGCAGGCGTGGCGTGCTGGAGTGAGCTCGACTTTGCTGCGCTCTTCTGGCGCGGACCGCTGGTGGCGATCACCGGCACCAATGGCAAGACCACGCTGACGGAGTTCCTGAACCATGCGTTGCGCAGCGTGGGCGTGGACGCTCACGCCACCGGCAACATTGGTTACCCGTTTTCCCGGCTGGCGGCGGAACTGCGCGGCGGCAACGCCGCCACGGTGGCCATTTGCGAGGTAAGCTCGTTCCAAGCCGAGACGTTGCGCCAATTTCAGCCCGACGCGGTGCTCTGGACGAATTTTGCCGAGGATCACCTCGAGCGTCACGGCGATCTGGGTCGCTATTTTGCAGCGAAATGGAAACTGGTGGAACGAATCAAGCCCGCCGGGATCGTGCTGGCGGGGACTTCGGTGCAAAAATTTGCGCATGTGTTCGGCCGGCGCCTGCCGGAGGCCGCCGCGATTGGGTCCGAAGGTCAACCGGCTGATCCCCAACTTGCCGGGAGCGTGTTCGCCGATTATCCGCAACGGGAAAATTTTGTGCTGGCGGCGGCATGGTGGCGTTCGGCGCGGTTTCCGGCCGCGGCTCTTTACGCGGCCGCGCACACATTCCCGCTCGGTCGGCACCGCCTATCGAGAGTCGCCGAGATCGATGGCGTCACGTATTGGAACGATTCGAAGGCCACTAACTTCCATGCCGTGGAAGCAGCGCTGGCCGGATTCGTCTCGCCGGTGGCGCTGATCCTCGGGGGTAGGCCGAAAGGCGGGGATGTGGCGGCATTTGTCGAGCGTATTGGCCGGCGGATTAAACACGCCTTTCTGCTGGGGGAGGCTGGCGCCGAGCTGGCAGCTCATTGCGCCACGCAGGGCATTTCCCACACCCGATGCGATTCGCTGGCTGAATCGGTTGGCCGGGCGGCGGAATTTTGCGGGCCGGGAGATCAGGTCTTGTTGAGCCCGGGATTCGCAAGTTTCGACATGTTCCGGAGCTACGCCGACCGTGGCGACCAGTTCGAGCAACTGGTGCGCGGCCTTCAATCTTCCGCGGCGAGATTAGGATAGCATTCACCACGCCGAGTCTTCACAACCCACGTCATCAATCCTACTATGAAAATCCTCAAGATTTTCGGCTTCGTCATCGGCATCCATTTGTTTGCCCTCATCCTGATTTTTGCGAATCCGGGATGCAGCTCCACGTCCAAACCCGCGCCCGCGCCAAGCGACACGGTTTTACAAGCGGAGCCGCCCCCGACGGTCAACTTACCGATGACTGCGGCGGACTCGTCCAGCTCGCCGGTGAGTTCGCCGCGCGTCAGCCTCAATCCCGATGAGTCCGCCGCCTCGTCGTCCAGCTCGTCGGCGGGTGTCCGTTTCATACCCACTCGTCCGGGCAGTCCCGCTGCTTCCACGTTGGTGACCGCGCCGGTCACCGACGTCACCCCGGCGACAACTTACACCGTGAAATCGGGCGACACCCTCTGGGATTTGGGCAAGAAATTTCACATCCCTTATGCGCTCATCGCTGGCGCCAACAATCTCAAGACCGGGGTCCCCTTGCACGCAGGGCAGAAGCTTGTCATCCCGGGCAAGACCGCGTCTGTGGCTGCGGCGCCTGCTGCCGCCAAGTCGGAAAATGGCGCGGGCAAGGCCGTCGAGAAACCGCGGCCGGCGGTGGCGAATGGGAACGGCGTCAAGCATGTCGTCAAGGGCGGCGAGACTCTCGGCACGATTGCGCGCACCTATAACGTGAAGCAGGGAGAAATTGCCGTGGCCAATAACATCTCGGACCCGCAAAAAATTCGCGCGGGCATGGAGCTCATTATTCCTGGTTGGACCGGGGCGGGACCGAAATCACTTAGCAAGTCCTCCGCGAAGTCCCCGGAAGTCCCGGTCACGCCGCCCGCTGCCGCTCCGCCGCCCCCGTTGTTCAACCTCCTTGATTCCCCGCCCTCTGCCAACCGAGACGAGGTCCCGATCATGCGCGTGCAGGACAGTCCCCTGATGCCGTCCCCGAACAAAAAGTAAGCCAGTCATTCGTGACATGCCCAGTGTCCGGTCCGTCACACCCGCCCGGTCTCTGCTCAATCCAGCGACGATCATCATCGTCTGCGCCATTGGTCTGACGTTGTTGGGTCTGACGATCCTTTTCAGCGCGAGCGCGGCCATGAAGCAGGGGCCGTATTTCTATCTCAGCAAGCAACTGATTGGCGTGGCCGCCGCCGCCGGTCTTTGCTTTGTCGTGAGCCGGGTGAATCTCGATTATGCGCGCCGTTACGCGTGGTGGGTGGGGGGCGCGATTTGTGTGATGCTGGTGTTGGTGCTCGTGCCGCATGTCGGGGTGTGGCGGGGTGGCGCCCGCCGGTGGCTGGGGTTTGGCCCGGCCGTGCTCCAGGTGTCGGAGTTTGCGAAACTCGGGCTGGTTTTCTGTCTGGCCCACTATCTGGCGCTGAATCAGACCCGCGTCGGCGAATTCCTGCGCGGATTTTTCTGGCCTCTCGCGTTGACCGGCGCGGTGGCCTTCCTCGTCATTCTCGAGCCTGATTTTGGCACGGCGGCGCTGATGATGACCGTGGGTCTGGTCATGGTCTTCCTCGCTGGCGCCAAGTGGCGCTACATTCTTCCCACCCTGGTGGTGGTCGGAGCAGCCTTTTTCGCGCTCGTGGCGAACAATCCCAATCGCCTGCGGCGCCTGACCGAGTTTCTCAGTGAGGAAAAATCGTATCAGCTCCGCCAGGGCCTGGCGGCGTTCGCGGTGGGAGGCATTGAAGGCGCAGGGCTGGGGAAGGGGCGCCAGCAGCTCAGCTATCTGCCTGAAGCGCACACCGACATGATTTTTGCGGTGGTCGGCGAAGAGTTGGGCCTTTGGGTTACGACCGGCGTCGTGGCGCTCTTCACGATCATTTTTGTCGCCGGTCTGATTCACCTGCGCCGGGCGCCCAATCTTTTCCATTTTCTGCTCATGACGGGCTGTGTGCTTTTGATTTGCCTGCAGGGCATCATCAATCTCGGCGTTGTGACGGGCGTATTTCCGACGAAAGGCATGTCGCTTCCGTTCATCAGCGCCGGCTTGTCCAACTTGCTGCTGATGGGCGCGATTCTCGGCATTATCCTGAACACGCAACGCACGTGGGGCCGCGCCACGTTGCGGGAGGATGCCCGGTCCATGCGCGAGGTGCTGGCGTGAGCAGATTTCTTATTTCCTGTGGCGGCACCGGCGGACACCTCTCGCCCGGCATCGCGCTCGCCGAGGGCCTGGCCGTGCGCGGCCACGAATCCGTGCTGCTCGTCAGCCAGAAGAAAGTCGATGCGCGCCTGCTGGCGAAGTATCCGGAGTTGCGTTTCGAGCGGATGCCCGGGACCGGCTTTGCCTGGCAGCCGGCGCAGCTGGCCCGCTGTCTGGTTTCCCAGTTTCGGGCGTTTCTCTTTTGCTGGCGGCGGCTGGGCCATCGCCGGCCGGATGGGATCGTGGCTTTTGGCGGATTTACCTCGGTTCCTCTGGTATTGGCGGCGTGGATGCGGGGAATCCCGGCGGCGATGCACGAATCGAACCGCGTGCCCGGGCTGGCGATTCGCGCCTTTGGCCGGCTGGCGCGCCGCGTTTATTTGCCGGCGGGCGTCCATTGCCCGGGCATTCGACCCAGCATCACGCGCCATTGC
>JBEENF010000230.1:0-6288 GCA_041192325.1 Verrucomicrobiota bacterium | reverse complement strand
TCGAACGGATCACCGCGTGGATGGACGCAAGCGCCTCATGACCCCCCGCCCGCAAACCCGCTCTGGCCCCACCCCGGCCCGCAAGCCTGCCGCGCGCGGGCGCATCGCCCGGATTTCCAAGTCCCGCTGGGCCGCGATCCGGCTCTTTGCGATGGACGTCGACGGCGTGCTCACCAACGGGACCGTCTCAATTTCATCCGACGGCTCCGAAGCCAAGGTATTTTCCATCCTTGATGGACTCGGACTCAGACGCCTCGACCAAGCGGGCGTGCAGGTTGCATGGATCAGCGGGCGCCCGTCGGACGCGACTACCCGCCGCGCGCAAGAACTCAAAATTCCGCATTTAATTCAGGGCCGGATCGACAAAAAGACGGTATTGCAGGAGCTCGCCCAGCGCCTCGGTCTGGAAGCCTCACACTGCGTTTATATGGGCGATGATGACATTGATGCGCCTGCGCTCGCCTGGGCGGGAATCGGGATCGCTCCGACTGGAGCGATCGCGGCCGCGCTGGCGGCGGCTGATTACATTCCCACCCGACCCGCCGGCTTGGGAGCCGTACGGGAAGTCTGTGAACACATCCTCGCCGCACGGGTCGTATCCAGCTCCGCATGATGTTCTTCGCACGGTTGACGGTCGCCCTGCTTCTGCTGCCATCGTTGGCGCGCGCCGCCGCGGCCGGCGCGCCCGCGACGAACTGGGTGCTGCCCATCTTCACCGACAAGGAGGGTTATCGGTCGCTCACGGCGCGTGGTTCCGAAGTGCGGCAGGTCGAAAAAGACATCATTACCGTCACCGACTTGAGCATCACGGTTTTTTCCGGGGATGCGGCCTCGCGCGTCGAGACGATCCTTCTCAGTCCGCTCGCCTCGTTTCACCCGAAGACAAACCGGGCGGGCGGCGACAAGTTTGTACGCGTCGTGCGGGACGATCTTGAGGCCACCGGCACGAGTTGGACTTACGATCACGCGCGAAAACACGTGACGCTGGAAGGTGACGTCCGGATAGTTTTCAACGCTGAAGTGAAAGACCTGCTGAAATGAAATTCTCCCACTGTTTTTTAACGGCGCTCGCGTGCGGGCTTTTGCCGGCTTGGGCGGGCGAACCGGTTCCGCAGAAGACCGTGCTCGAAAGCGCCGCGGGCGAGTTCTGGACTGTGGGTGAAGATACTTTTTTCGTTTTTAATGGCGCCGGCGACAAACGCGTGACCTTGGTTGGCACCAACCTGAAGATTGTCTGTGATCACCTTGAAATGACCGCGGTCGGCATTGGCGAGAAAAGCGCCACCCTGCCGACGCTGGATAAATTCAAATACCTCCTAGCCACTGGCCGGGTAAACATTGTCCAGGGTACCCGCGAAGCCAACTGCGGGCGGGCCGAGGTCTTCCCCCGCGACGACAAAATCGTTCTGACCGAAAGTCCCATTGTCATCGACCATGCCAACGACGCCAGAGTCGATGGCGCGAAAATTACGATGCTACGCGGTCAGCAGCGGGTGCTGGTCGAAAAGCCAAAATTCGAGGGACCTCCGATCAAGAACCTCGGCTACGATCCCAAGGAACCGCAGCCTGCTCCCGCCCAACCGCAGCGCACGGTTACTCCTGCTTCGCCGCCGCCGAAATGATCGCGCCCCACTCGCCGAATTCCGAGATTCAGACCGAGGGTCTGGTCAAGACGTTTGGCTCCCGCACGGTCGTGAACGGAGTCAGTCTGCGGTTTCGCGCCGGCGAAGTCGTCGGCCTGCTCGGTCCGAACGGCGCGGGCAAAACCACCACATTCTACATGGTGGTCGGCCTTGTCCCCGCCAGTGCGGGGCGCGTGCTGCTCGACGGGAATGATATCACCAGCCTGCGCATGCACGAGCGGGCGCGCCGGGGCATCGGTTATCTGCCACAGGAGGCGTCGGTTTTTCGCAAGCTTACGGTCGAGCAGAACATCCTCGCCATCGTGGAGGTGGCGGACGTGCCCCGCGGCGAACGCGACAACCGCGTGCGACAGCATCTGGAGGAGTTGCATCTGACCCACGTGGCGAAACAAAAAGCGTTCACCCTTTCCGGGGGCGAACGCCGCCGGCTGGAAATTGCCCGCGCCCTCGTCACCCGCCCGAAGTTTCTTTTGATGGACGAGCCCTTCGCCGCGATCGACCCCATCTCCGTGGCCGAGGTGCAAAAAATGATTCTGCAGCTCAAATCCCGCGGCATTGGCGTGGTGGTCACCGATCATAACGTCCGTGAAACGCTTCGGATCGTCGACCGGGCCTACTTGATCCATCAGGGAAAGGTTTTGAGCGAAGGCACCGGCGACTTCCTTATTCACGACGAGCAGGCGCGGAAGTTTTATCTTGGGGAAAGTTTCAATCTCTAGCCTGCGGCGCGGGATGCGCTGCCCCGGGTTAAGGTAAATCCGGCCGAAACCACCCGCCGCCCGCGCTGAGAATTTCTTCTCTACTCTGCCGCGCTCTGCCGCTACTCGCTACTCATGCAGAAAGCCATCCACGGCATCACCGTCTCCCACTTCTTCGATATTTATCGCGAGAAGTTGAAGATGGAGCTCATCACCGGCGATGCCGGTCTGCACCGTCTCATTCACGAGGGCAGCATCAATCGACCCGCGCTGGCGCTCACCGGCTTTTTCAAATATTTCGCGCACCGGCGCATTCAGGTGCTGGGCGCCGCCGAGATGACCTACCTGAAGACGCTGACCCAGACTCGTCAGATGGAAATCCTGCGGCAAATGCTGAAGCGCGGCATTCCATGCATCGTGCTCACCCGGAATTACCATCCCACTCAACCCATGATGGCGGTGGCGACTGAGATGAATCTTCCCATCATCCGCACGTCGATGATCACGATGAATTGGATCAATCTCGCGACTCTGGCGATCGACAACGAATTCGCGCCTGCCGGCACTGAGCATGCCACCACCCTCGACATCAAGGGCGTGGGTGTGATGCTGCGCGGCGATTCCGGCGTCGGCAAAAGCGAATGCGCCCTCGCGCTGATCGAGCGCGGGCACTCGCTGGTGGCCGACGATCTCACGGTCCTCAAGCTGTTGGATGAACGCGAACTGATGGCCTCCAGCCGGCCGCTAAATCGCGGTTATATGGAATGTCGCGGCATCGGCATCATTAACGTCGCGGAAATGTTCGGGGTTAAATGCGTTCGCCTGGAAAAGCGGATCGACATGGTTGTGTCGCTGCGCGAGTGGACCCCGGAGGTCATCGAGGAACGCACCGGCCTGGAGGAGAATTTCTACGAGGTCTTGGGAATGAAAATCCCTCACATCGAACTCTTTGTCCGCCCCGGCCGCGATATCGCCCGGCTGGTCGAAGTCGCCGCGCTGACGCAGGCGTTGAAAAAAATGGGCCATGATCCCGCGCGCGATTTCAACGATCGTCTGATCGCTTTCATGACCGAGCAGGCCAAACAACCGCACTCCACGAAAATCAAACCGGTGGAGCGGGAGGAACGGGCGCCCGGCGCTTAGGTCAACCGACCGGCGCCCGGGTTGAGCTCATCGTTAAATTAGTCGCACCGGCGTCCTCTAAATTTCGGAGTCGCGCTGTGTTTGGCGAGCACTACGGTCGCCGCCCATGTCTTCCCTTGCTCCTCGAGCCGACGGCCGTCAACCCGCCCAATTGCGCAACGTGACGTTTGAGGCGAATGTCGCGCCCTACGCCACCGGCTCGGTCCTCGTCTCGTTCGGCCTCACGCGCGTGATCTGCGCCGCCACGATCGAGCCGAATGTTCCGACCTGGATGAAGCAACAAAAAGTGCCTGGGGGCTGGTTGACCGCGGAATATTCGATGCTGCCCTACTCGACCCTCGATCGCAAACCCCGCGACATTTCCCGCGGTAAAATCGACGGCCGCACGGTGGAAATCCAACGCTTGATTGGCCGCTCGCTCCGGGCCGTGATCGATCTGCAGAAACTCGGACAGAACACCCTCTGGGTGGATTGCGACGTGCTGCAAGCCGACGGGGGCACCCGTACCGCATCGATTACCGGCGCCTATCTCGCAGCGCGTCTTGCAGTCCAGAAGTTGCTGGATGACCGCAAGCTCGCGGAAAATCCGATCGCCGATTCCGTCGCCGCCGTAAGCGCCGGTATTTTCAAGGATCGCGAATTGCTCGACCTCGCCTATGTCGAAGACCGCGATGCGGCGGTGGACTTTAATATCGTAATGACTGGCCGTGGGCGGTTTGTGGAGATTCAAGGTGCCGGCGAGGAGTCGACCTTCACCCAGGAGCAACTCATCAGCCTGCTCGCGCTGGCGCAAAAAGGCCTGGCGGAACTCAGCGCGCTGCAAACCGCCTTCCTGACCCGACAACTGCTGGCGCGCGCCTAGGTTTTTCGTTTGAGACGAGACGCGCTCTTCCTCGAATCGGGGCGTGTTCCCGGGCACGCCCCGCTCACCTAAAAGAACATCGCCTCGCTGAGCGCCATTTCCGGCTCGAGCAATTTAGCCACCGCGGTCAGCCGGGTTTTTCCCGCTCCGAAATTCGCCTCAAGGCACGCGTGTTTGGTGGTGAGATCGCCCGACCAGCGAAAATAATGCGCCGCCACCGCATAGTGAAATTCAATCTGCAGACTGCCACCGGTGCTGGTTGCACTCGTGTCGACGTGGAGCGTCACTTCCGGGCTCAACCTACAGGCGGCGAGGCGGCGGTCCAGCCACGCGAGCAACACCCGGCCCTCCGCTGTCAGGGACGGCTCATGGATCACCATAACCCGGCGGAGGCCCGAGGTCAGCGTCGCAGGCGGATAACTTGCCAGAAACTGGCCGATCGATTGGCGCACGGGCAGCAGCCGGGCATCCACGAGATCGCGCAGCGCATTCGGGTTTGGCCACGGATAAGTGAACGCGCCTTCAGGGGCAAAGGCGCTGTCGATGAGCACGCGTTTCGCGCGGGTCAACAAGTAGCGGTAGTCCGCCAGACGCGAGGTCGCGGTGAAGCGGTGGGCCCAATAATATAAAGGCAAGTCTGCCGACAGGCAGATCGAAACCTGATTTTCCAGAAACTGGCGAGCCGCCGGCGAATAGCTCAACATCACAAATTCCACGCACCGCTTGTCGCTCTTCGATTTCCCCAGGTAACACTCACCGTAAATTTTGGCGCGCATCGGGGTATCGGCGCGGTGTTCGCCGCGCAGCGGACACAGCACGACGATGCGACTTGGGTAGCGGTGCGAAAAGCGGACCACCGTTTGAAACTGCGTCTCCGCGTCCGCCGGGGTCGTGTTGAGGCCGAAGTGAAGGACGAAATTTACCTGCGTGGCTTTGGCATCCTCCGCCCCTGGCGCCGGTTTTCCATCCGCGGCCGTTGCCGCCCACCAGCCCGCGAGGCGCGACGCAATTTCTGCGACGGGAACCTCAAGGCCAGGCAAAGCATCAAAGATGGCGGACATGGTAGGGTTCAGGGCTGCCGCCATTCATGCTGGTTTGGCTGCAACAGCGCCTCGGCGCCCGCCGGCCCCCAGGACCCCGCCACATAAGATTCCATTCCCACCCGACCGGCCCTCGCCCACGATTCCAGCACCGGCGTGTAAAGTTGCCAGGAAGCGAGCGCTTCGTCCCCGCGGATAAACAATGTGCCGTCGCCAATCATTGCATCCAACACCAGCCGCTCGTACGCCTCGGGCGTATTGGAACCGAAGGTGGTCGCGTAACGAAAATTCATTTTCACCGGCTGCGTGCGCGTCTCGAGACCGGGGATCTTCGTGTTGAGCACCATGCTCAAGCCTTCATCCGGCTGGATCTGGAACGACAGGGTGTTGGCCGCGAGCTGATATCTGTCGCCTTCGGCAAAAAGTGTCCCGGGCGGCCGCTTGAAATTGACCGCGATCTCGGAAACGCGCCGCGCCATCCGCTTGCCCGACCGCAAATAAAACGGCACGCCCTGCCAGCGCCAGTTGTTGATCGACAGCCGGATCGCCGCGTAGGTCTCGGTGGCAGACTGGGGGTTGATCCCTTCCTCCTCGAGATAGCTTCGCACCGCTTTGCCGCCAATCATGCCGGGGCCGTATTGCGCGCGCGTCACATCGCCGCCGTCGGCCACGCTTAACGGCTGGATGGCCCGCAGCAGCTTCACTTTCTCATCCCGAATCGCCTCCGCCTCCAGCGACACCGGGGGCTCCATGGCCGTAAGCGCCACCAGCTGCATCGTGTGGTTTTGTATCATGTCCCGGAGCGCGCCGCTTTGCTCGTAATAGCCCCCGCGCGTGCCGACACCGACCTCTTCGGCGACTGTGATCTGCACACTGTCCACAAAGTTTCGATTCCACAGCGG
>JBEENF010000229.1:0-6304 GCA_041192325.1 Verrucomicrobiota bacterium | reverse complement strand
GCCCGAACCTTGAAAACTATAGGGGTCCGCGTAACGGCCCTCCGCCGACAAGGCGAGGTCCAGCAGAACGCTGGCTTTCTCCTGCACAAATTTGCCTGGAGGGTCGGCGGGGCGATTGTTGATCTCGGCCAGGTACTGGGTGACCGCAGCTGAAACTAAGCCGAGACTCGCGTTGGTTAGTGTGGTGTCGAAACCCACTCGCCGCGCGGCGCCATCTCCCCACACCCTCGCTTTGCCGCTGACGGTTCCCCCGGCGAAACGAGCTTCCACGCGCTGGAGCTGGATTTCATCATCGCGCAGCGCCGCCGCGAACGAGACGTCCTCCAGCGGAAAGCCGTGGAAACGAAATTGACCCCGCGTGCGCGCCTCGATCGCAAAGGTTTGATGCGCTCCGCCCGGAGCCTCCGCCCCGTCCATGCGGCCGTTCAGCTTGAGCGTGGGCGGATGAGCATATTTGAACTGCGAAAGGATGCGTTCCCCAGGAGGGCCGATGATCGTAACCGCGACCGCGGGATCCAGCGTCGACGCGATCTCCAGGTCGAGCCGGCGCCACGCGTGGGTCTCGGGCATGACGGTATAATTAAAAGTGCCGCGAGCCTCGCCCGTCGAATGCGTGGCGAACAGTTCGAGCCCGTCAAAGTAAGTGGGGCGAATAAAGAGGCGCGTGCGCACCCGTTCCAGCGCGGCGCCCCGAATAACGGGGTTCTTTGCGTCGGCAAAAACGAAAACTGAGGAGCGCCAGCCTGCCCGCCAGCGGCCGGCAATATCCACGCTCGCTTGCGGTGGAGCTGCCTCGAACTGGAATTGGCCGAAAAAATTCGGCCACCATTCCCGGAACCACGCCGAGATGCCGAGGGGCCGCAACGCGCCCGCCAGCAGAAAACGAAATTCGAGAGTTCGCAGATCCTGCTCGTAACTGCCGCGGGCGTAGTGCTCCCCAATTCGGCCAAACGCTTCCGGAGCATAAAAGCGGCCGGGATCGAGTTCGACCCGCGCGTAGCCATTGTCTATGGTGACACCGTAGGCATTTACGCCTTCGACCACGACGCTCGCGCGCACCCCTTGAAATTTCCAGCCGGGGCCAAATTGCGCGACCGCGTCGCGGCAATCGAGCGTGGCGAAATCGAAATACTTGCGTACGTCGGTTCGCAGATGCGCGCTCAGCGGGGTCATAATATCCGGGGAGATCGGGCCCCGAAAATACAGCGTGGCGTCCCCGCCGGTGAGGTCGGCGTTTCCTCGCAGCGCGAGGACATTTCCCAGAAATTCAGCCACGAGCTCCGCCTGCACCTTGGGTAGCGGCTGCGAAAACAGGCTGGCTGAGAGCGCCCGGGCGGAGAAGCCGTGCGCGTCAACCTCGCCGGCGGTTAGTTGGAGTGAATGAGGGGTGAACTGTAACGCCGCGGGTTGATAACTGCCTTCCAGTGATGCCCTCAGTTCGCGGGCCTCGCCGTGCGACGGCAGACGCAGGTCATCCACTTGGAGTTTGAGTCGCAATGAGACTGGCGATTCTCCCGCCAAGGGGAGTCGCACTGAAGCTTGCAGCCCGCGAGCGACGGCAGGTAAGGGCGCGTTCAGGCTCAGGCTTTTTGCCAACAAACTGGCTTGGACAAAAGCCACCTGGGTGTCGGAGCGCGATAGTTCCAAATCCAAGGTGGGCGATTCGAGCGCCTCGAGCTTGCCGGCGAACGCGATCGCCTGGCGGCACCAGCTGGGAAATTGGGAGGAGGTATATTCCGCCAGCGAACGTGTCCGGGAAGCGCCCGGGCCGCCGCGCACTTGAGCCAGCGAACCGCGGGCCGTGACGGTAACGCCGGCGATGCGCGCGGTGAATTGAGGCAAATCGATCTGGTTGTTGCCGGGAAGGACGGTTAGATCGAGATCGCGTATCAATGCCTCGGAGCGGCCGGAAGGCGAAAGCATTGCCGGTATGGAGACGCGACCGTCGCTGATTCTAATTTTGCCCGGCTTAAAGACTCCAACTGTCAGCCACCACGGGTTGAATTCGATATCCACGCTGCCCGCCCTCAACACTGGATCGGGATATTCCGGCAACGAAATCCGCACGTCTTGGATGAGCATTCGTCCCGTGGGGTCGAGTGACGTGCCCTTGAATGCGATCTGCAGCCCCGCTTCCCCCAGGTCCCGTTCGACCCGGCGCAGGGCAAACTCGGGCACGCTTAACTGATCGGTGGAAACAATATACACCTGCAACGCCGCGAGCAGGCCCAAGGCCAGCCACAGCGACCAGAGTACGACAGAGTAGAGCGTGGCGCTGGCCGAACAGAAAAGCCCCCGGATATATTTGAGCGGCGGCATCATTCAGCAGGGTGAGCGGTATTGCCGTGAACTCGCGGCCGGTGGATCGCGACGTTCACGGGGCGTCCGACTGCCGAAATGGGTAGCGTGCGCGTCAC
Source organism: Verrucomicrobiota bacterium (assembly GCA_041192325.1). Classification (GTDB taxonomy): domain Bacteria; phylum Verrucomicrobiota; class Verrucomicrobiia; order Opitutales; family Opitutaceae; genus ER46. The sequence continues at coordinate 3,887 of JBEENF010000229.1, read as the reverse complement.
GACGAGGCGGAACGGTGACTTAGTTGGTTTTCGGCGGCTGCGGTCCGGGATCACGGGGGCCGTAGACGATGGCCCAGAGCGCATCGAGCAGCGGCTGTTCCACTTCAAAAATGGAATCAAACTCTTTGGACCCGGCGAGTTGTTCGGAGCCTCCCGTGCGGTCGGCGAAATACAAAGTGCGGGTGCGCGTTTGCTCTGTCGCCGCCGTGAACGTCGCATCCAGTTGATAACGCCAGGAGCGTTCCTCGGCGCCGGCCAGAACCTTGTCGGTAAAGGGGCCCGGGCGGAAATTTTTGGCCCGGGGATGGCGAACCTGAGCGACGAGGGTTTGGACCGCCTGGGCCTCCCGTGCTTCGCCTCCCGGGCGGCCCTCCGCCTCCAAACTGGTTTCGAGTACCGGTTTCCCCGAGACAAGATCGGTTAATTTGAGCGCGGTGATGCGGGCATTGACCGGAATGGCGGGGAGGGAACGATCCCGCCAGGCAGTCGGTTCGACCGGGAATTCGGCCGCGAGGTCGACTTCGAGTCCGAAAATCGAAGAGCCAGCATTGGTGGATGGGTTTACGCGCGCGAACACCCTCCGGCTGCCATCGGTGCCAAGCTGGAGCACTCGTGTTGTCGTCGTCGCGGCAGCCGCGGAGCTCGTCGCTGTGCTTGGAGCGCCGGGGACGGTTAACGACGCAAGCTCCAAAGTTACTTCACGTTCGGGTCGGTTGAACCCCCAGTTCTCGAGTTCGGCGCTGGAAGGATTGTCGCTCACAAAATTTTTGGCGGAGAGCTGGCTGAGCTGAGTGAGAAAACGCTCCACCAGCGCGCGGTCGGCTGGCGTCGTCGTGCGGTTCTGTCCTTCCCCGCGATACACGATCTGCCAGATTCCGCCCTCCGCCGTAGTCGGATCCAACCGTTGCAGCGTGACGGGAAGACCGCCGCGCGCGGGAGAGACCAGCGTGATGGCGGTGACCGAGTGGGCATCGAATTCTTCAACGATGCGGCGTTCGCGCAATTCCGTCGTCGCAGCGCGCAGCGTTTCACTCAGTTCGGCGCTTACCATGACAGTGAACAGCGGACTGCGATTCTCGAGTTGAGCGTAGTACTCCACGTCCCCTTTTTTTGCCGTGCCGCTGGCGGGCGGCGCCGGCGCGGCGGGCGCTGGCGCCGTGGGCGTCGGGGGCGTCGCTTCGGCGACGGGAGAACCGATGAAAAGAGTTTCGCTGCGGCCGTTGCCCTCGATCGTAATCCGCATTTCAGGCGCGCTCATCGGCAACACGGCCGGCGGCGGCGGAGCGAACGTTTTGGCGCGAAGCCGGTTAAGCTTGTTGAAAGTAAGTTCGATCGCGGTGCGGCTGCCGGATGCGACGATGGGCGCCTCGAAATTCCAACGGATATTATCCCTCCGGATGCGGACTCGGACGCCGGTGCTCAGGGTTTGAATGAAAAGCGAACGGGCTTCAAAGACCGGGATGGTAAGAAGCTCGTCGGCGCGGAGCTGGTCCAAGGGCAACGACAGGCTGTCGATCAATGATCGATTGACCACGTGGATGCGGGCGCCGTCGGGAGAAAGCAGGTAGAGGCGATTGCCCACTTTGGTCGTGTCACCGATGCGCAGGATCGTGGGGGGAAGCGGGCCGCTCGCCGCCGCCGGATCGCCGGATGTAAAGGCCACGGTCAGCTTCGGCTTCTCCACGCCGTAGTCGGCGAACGTTGGGTTGTTGTTTTTCCCCAGGTCTTTCGTGGGAAAGCTTGTTTCGTGTTCGAGAAATTGGAGCTCGTTGATGATGCTGCGCACGGCGTTTGGGTTCGCCGGCCAGTCGAGCGGTTTTGTCAGCATCCAGGCGTCGCGATGGCGGACGAGGCCAAACGAACCACCGGGCGCGGTGCTGGTAACCTCCAGCGAGCGGATGTCCGCGGCTTCCGACCCAAGTACGCGACGGCGGGCCTCCAGTGAGGCGGCTTCCGTCCGCCAGTTGCGCTCGAACTTGAAGATGAAGAAGAACAGCGCGACGTTCAGGAAAATCAGTACGAGCGTTACTTTGGTGCGCATGTGACGGGGACGGAGGGACGGGTCCGGCGGCGAACCGGGAAATCGGCGAAAAATCGGCCTGCAGGCTGGATCAGGTGTGCGGTCATACCCGGCGGGTCCAATAGACAAGCAGGCCCAGCAGCAGGGTGCCGCCCGGCAGCCCCAGGAGCAAGACGTAGCGGAGACGGGTGAATTCAGCGGCGCTAATCGCCAGCACAAAACGTTCGATCGGCCGGGGCGCAATATTGAGCTGCGGATCGCGATCCACGGCCCAGTTCACGGCGCCGAGAAAAACGGGCAGGTTTCCGTTGTTCACGATGCGTTGATTGGAAAGCAGGTCGCCGGTGCCGAATACGACGAGGCGTCCCCCCGGAACACTGAACGGGAGGTTGTCGCGCACGGAGACCCGCTCCGAGGCGACAATTACGCTCAGGCGCTCTTCCGGTGGCATGCCGCGCAACGGTCGAATGTCGCTCGCGTCGAGAGCGTACGGCGGCCGGCGATAATTGGTCTCTCCCCAGGCCGCTGGTGAGGTCGCGGCGATCGGCGTCACCGTCAATCCGGTGGCGGTCGACCGGCCGGGGTCGACGCGTACGGTGCGCGTTGGACCCAGGCGGAGCGGGTATTTGTTGCCGCGCAAAGCTTCCGTTATCGGGTGGGAAGCGTAGGCCCACAGATACAGATCCCCGTCTTCGGTCAGGTTCTCCAAGCCAACGTCCACGACGATATCGTCGTCCACCAATACGCCCCAATCGAAGAGCAGGTCCCCCAAGCCGAAGCGGTCCACGCTTTTCCCGGGAGGCAGAAGGGCAATCAAACGTCCAGCGCGGGCGCCGAGGTATTGGCGTAACATCTCCTGTTCTGGCCGCGTATAACTGCTCTGCACCGAAGGTCCGACCGTAACCACGAGTGAAGCATCCGCCGGCACGCGGCCCGCGACGGAAAGATCCAGGGTATCCACCTCGAAATTGCGGGCGCGCAGTTCGTCCCGAAGGACGGAAAGGCCGCGAGTCTTGTCAGTGTCGCCGGGCTGCAACTCGCCATGGCCGACGACAAAATAAATCTTCTGCCGCGTTGGACTCGACACTTCGAGAATTGCGGCCGTGAGCGCCTGCTCGCCTTGGAACGCCACCCGTTGCTTGTCCTTGATGCGATAGAGCTCATTGACCGGCAGCGCGCGCCGTTTGTCGCCGCAGACCAGAACAATCAGATCGGGCTGCTCAATACCGAGTTCCTCGGCGCGCCGGCGATTCTGGTAGACGTCGAAATATTCCTTGGTGATCCGGCCGACGGATCGCGCCTCGGTCGCGTAGGCGTACTCATCGAGCAGGCCGTGGATTTCAGGACTATCGTTGTCCTCGGCAAACGCGACGGAGATGTGCACGTTACGGTCCAGATTCTTGATGTAGGAGAGCGTTTCGGCCGAGAGGGAATATTTGCGCTGGCTCGTCAAATCGAAGCGGCCCCACGCATGATTGCGCGCGAGGTAGTTGAGTCCGCCGAAAAACGACAGAAAAAGCACCGCCTGCAACACGAGGTTGAGGGAGCGCAGCCAGCGGGCGGTCCGAAAGCTTTCGAGCGCAGCCATGCGTTTATTCGGAGCTCAAGGGCCGGACGGCGGAGCGGAGGCGCAGTTGTTGATGCATCTCAGGAGTGCAGCAGCTTGGCCTCGACTCCGAGGATGCTGAAGATCAGCGCCAGAACGGTGCCGCTGAAATAGAACAGCAGCTGGCGGGTGTCGATGACCCCGCGAGTGAAGTCGTTGCGATGAGAGAAGACCTGCGCGTAATCGACCGCCTCGCGCAGGAGTTGCATCCCGTCCCGGGTGAGAAACGAGCTGCTGCTGAGGAAGCGTCCGCCCACCATC
>JBEENF010000228.1:0-6307 GCA_041192325.1 Verrucomicrobiota bacterium | reverse complement strand
GACCAAATGGTGGGTCTATTGGCGCGTCTTCTTCATGAGCTGCGCGGAACTCTGGGGGTATCGCAACGGCGAGGAGTGGCTCGTGAGCCACTATCTCTTCCGCAAACCCTGATGCGCACTCCCGGCTCAATCCGGAGTCCGTGGTCCTCGCCATGCTTTCCAGTGTGATCCTGGGTTTGCTCCTGCTCGCCGCGACGCCAGGCGCCGCGGCGCTGCCTGACCGGGACTCCACGCTGGCCGCCGCGCAAGCCGCCGAGGAAAGTCTGAACTCGCGCAAGGCGCTTGAGCTCTATCTCGCCGCGGATCGCGCGCAGCCCAACGATCCGCGGATCCTCCAGAAAATCGCGCGCCAATATTCCGACCTCGTTGACGAGCAGACCGGCGATGACGAACGCCGGCGCTATGCCCGGATGGCGCTCGATTATTCGAGGCGTGCGGTCGCGCTCGATCCCAGCAAGGCGGAGAACGTGCTCTCCCTGGCAATTTCCCACGGCAAACTGGCGGTCCACAGTGACCTCAAGACCCGCATCAAATACTCCCGACTCGTAAAGGAAGAGGCGGAACGCGCGCTCGCTTTGGATCCACGCTACGCTTGGGCGCATCACGTGCTCGGGCGCTGGCACCATGAGGTTGCCACGCTGGGAGGCGCCGCCCGCGCCTTCCTCCGGCTGTTTTACGGCGGCCTTCCTCCTGCGTCCACCGCCTTCGCGGTGCAGGCGCTGCAACAGGCCGTCGAACTTGAGCCGGACGAACTCGCGCATCAACTCGAACTCGGTTTCGCATTTGCTGCCGACGGGCAGACGGCGCGGGCGCGCGCCCAATTCGAAAAGGGCCTCGCGCTGCCGTCCCGCCGGAAGCACGACGAGCTGGCGAAGGCCCGCGCCCGGGCGGCGCTCGATCGATTGTGGTGACCGTCCCTTCGGGCGAAGGCCGGACGTCCGGGGATGGCGCGGGTGTGTGACCGCCCGCACCCGGCTGAAAATCCTATTTTGAGAGCAGTCGGGGATTGCTCGCGCCCCACGACGTGGCGAGTTCCACCCACAGCGTTCCGGAGCCCGTTTCCAGCTCCTCCTGCGTGATCTCGCCGCCGCCTTGCCGGCCAAAGAGAACCACTTCATCTCGCGCCTGTATTTCCGGATGATCGGTCACATCGACGACAATCGAGTTCATCGTCACGCGGCCGAGGACCCGGCAACGCTGGCCCCGGATCAGCACGCTCGCCTTCCCGGAAAAGGCGCGGCGATAGCCGTCGGCATAGCCCACGGGAATATTGGCCAGACGCGACGCGCGGGTGAGCTGAAACGTTCGATCGTAACTCACCGTGCTGCCCGCCGGATAGCTTTGCACGGCCGCGACGCGCGACTTGAACGCCATGACGTGCCGATACTCCTTTGCATACGCCGCCGTGTCGCCGTAGAGCGCGCTGCCGCAGCGCACTAGGTCGAGTCGCGATTCCGGCACGATGTGCGCCGCATACGAGTTCGCGCAGTGCAGCGTGAGTTCGTCGCGCCGCAACCTCCCCTGCTCAATGAGCCAGGCGCTTTCCGCCTGGAAGGCCTGCAAACCACGCTCCACGTCGTTTTTTTCCTCCACCGGGAAATGCGTCATGATGCCGGCGATTTTCAAGCCCGGCAGCTTCGTGATCGCCAGCGCATCCTGCCGGCCCTGTTCGCTCGTCATTTCAAGGCCGTGCCGGCTCATGCCGCCCGAATTCAGCGCGATATGCACCGGCAGAATCTTTTGCTGCGACGCGGCGATCACCGCGAGAGCCCGCGGCGCGCAAGAGTCGCGCTTCGTCGTTGGACGTGATGCCCACCCATTCGATTCCCAGCTTAACCACCGAGGGCGCGAGCAACGCGACCCCGTGCCCATACGCGTCGGCCTTCAACACGGCGCAGAGTTTTGGGCCGGGCGACAGCCTCGATTGCAGGGCGCGCACATTGGCCTCGAAGGCGCCGGCATCGATCTCCAGCCACGCATGCGCCGCGTGGTTCTGCCCGGGCGAACTGTCCCGCAGCGTTCCCGTGGGGGCGGCGATGCGGGCTTGAACGGCCCCGCCGCTTCCGGCCAACGGCGGCGCACACCCCGTCAAAACACCCTGCAGCAGCGCGAGCCACGCTGCGCAAACCCACCTTGCGCTCCGGTTGCATTTCATGCCATCGAGAGCTCGAAGGAATTTCGCGCTTCTCGCGAATGAATAAACCGGAATGCTCGATGCATTCGCCCTATCTCGCCGGCCGCCCGCTCGCGCGGCCACGCCCCGTCTCCACGTCAGCTTATTATCCGCCATGAACAATCGCTTCCGGTCCCTCGCGTGTTTTTTTGGCCTCTCCTGGGCAAGCCTCACCGGTGTTTGCGCCGCCGAACCCGTGTACGATATTCTGATCCGCGGGGGCAAGATCGTGGATGGCTCGGGCAACCCCTGGTTTCACGGAGACGTGGCGATTCGAGGCGATCGCATTGTGCGCGTCGGCCAGTCGCCTGGCTCCGCCAAACGCGTGATCGACGCCACGGGCCTGGTCGTTGCGCCCGGGTTCATCGACCTGCATTCGCACTCGGACTGGTTGCTGCTCGAGGATGGCAGCGCGCCGGGCAAGATTCGGCAGGGCGTTACCACCGAAATTCTGGGCGAGTCGGTTTCCGCGGGTCCCTACCAGGGTAAACTCGCCGCGCGCAAGGTGGTCGTCCAGGGGGCGACAGTCGAGATTCGCGCCCTGCGCGACTATTTCTCCGCGGTGGAACGCGCCGGCATTGCGGTGAACGTCGCCTCGTATGTGGGCCAGGGGCAAATCTGGGAATGCGTGATGGGCGGTTCTTTTGACCGGCCGACTTCTGCCCAGTTGGACGAGATGAGGGAGTTGGTCGCCGAGGCCATGCGCGATGGAGCCTTCGGGCTTTCCACCGCGTTGATGATGCCGCCCAGTTCGCTGGCCAGCACGGCCGATCTGATCGAACTCGCCAAGGTGGTGGCGGCACACGGGGGAATCTACTCCTCGCACATTCGCGACGAAGGCCTGGGTGTATTCACCGCGATCCGGGAAGCCCTTGAGGTCGGCGAGCGGGCCCGCCTGCCGGTCGACATCATTCATCTAAAAATTGCGGACGAGAAATTCTGGGGGAGAATGCAGGAGGTGATCGCGCTGATCGAGGATGCGCGCCGCCGCGGGGTTAACGCACAGGCCAACGTCTATCCCTACACCCGTGGCAACAACGACCTGGTCAGCATCATCCCGCCCTGGGCGCACGAGGGCGGCCGCGCCCGGCTGCTCGAGCGGCTCGCGGATCCCGCCCAACGCGAGCGGCTGAAACGCGATATTCGCGACGGCGTGCCAGGCTGGTACAATCATTACACGGCCGTCGGCGGCGATTGGAGCCGCATGCAGGTCAGCGCGAACAATACCTACAAGGGCATGACCATGGACCGGGTCATCGCATTGAAAAGCCGCGGCCGGACACCCGCCCCCGATCCCCTGGACGTGTTGTTTGAATTGTTGCTCGAGCAACGCGGCTCGGTCGGGACCGTTTACGCGCACCACACGGAAGCCGACATGAATTTGGCGATGATTCAGCCTTGGACTTCGATCGGATCGGACGGGTCCGCCTTCGCGACCGAAGGAATCCTGCGCCGGGGCAATCCTCATCCGCGCAATTTTGGCACGTTTCCGCGCGTGCTTGGCGTCTATGTGCGGGAGCGCGGGGTTTTGCGGCTCGAGGACGCCGTGCGCAAGATGACCTCCTTAAATGCCGCGAAGTTGGGGTTGACCGATCGTGGTATCCTGCGCGCGGATGCAATGGCCGATGTGACGATTTTCGACGAACAACGGATCATCGATCGGGCGACCTATGAAGATCCGTTCCGCTACCCCGAGGGCATTGCGTACGTTCTGGTCAACGGCCAGATCGCGCTCGACCAAGGTGCGCCCACCCCAGCCCGGGCCGGTCGCGCGCTCCGCCATGGCTCGCCTTCGCGCTCCCGCTGACGCCGTGAGATCCGGGGCGTGCGTTGATCACGGAGCCCGTGAGCCCAATCCGCGTGCCGCCGATGGCCACCTTGCATTCTGCACTCCGCGCCTTTGCCATGCGATTTGACGCGGCCGGGATGTGCTCGCAGCGTTCTGTCGTTCCCATGCGCATGTCATCGGCCCCCATTTTCGTCGTCCTGTTCGGCTTTGGATTGGCCGGCGTAGTGGCGGCGGCTGATTCCACGCCACTGGCGAAAAGTTCTCCGTTCACTCCCGCGGGCACGCCGACCGCCGTTGCCGCGGCCGACGAACTCTACGAGTTTGCCGGCGTCAGCACGATAGGGCAGGATACCACCGTTAATATTTTTCAGAAGAGCGCGAAGAAGGGCCGCTGGATCGCGGTCGGCGCCAGCGTGGATGGCATTACCGTGGCCAAATACGATGCCGCGCGAGACCAGGTGGTGGTTCGCGTGGACGGCGGCGCGGAAAAGGTGCTCGCGTTGCGCAAGGCCAACTCGGCCGCGGGCAAAGCGGGAGCCCCGATCCCGGCCCCCTTATTGTCCATCAACGCCAGTCCGGCCGCCTTGCCCTTGCCCGGAGCCGCCACCGCGCCGGTAGCCGATGCCACCGCCGCCGCCGAGCCGACGGGTAATGTGACGACGCCAGTCTCCGGGACACCGCCCCCCTCACCGACGCCCGCCGCGGCGCCGGGAACGGTCGCGCATCAGGAACAGGAAGCGCGGATGCTCGTGAGTGACCTGCTGGAAATTGGCATGGCCCAGCGTAAAGCCTATGAGGAAGCGCAGGCCAAAGCGTCTCAGCCGAATGCCGCCCCTCCGCCGGGCGCGAACGTTCCGCCTTCGGCTCCGCCGCAGCCGGCAGCCCCGGCGCAGCAGTAATTCGGCTCGCGCGGGCCGCACTGATCCCGTGGCGACGGCGCGCCGCAGGGTTTGGTCTAGAGGGGCTTGCGCCCCCAGGCATACGCCCAAAAATCCAGCCGGCCTTTCACGTGCACATCGGTAAAGCCCGCCTGCCGCAAAAAGGTTTCCAGCTCCGGCTGCGTGGAACACTTGGAAAGATGCGGCGGCCGCTCGGTCGGCTTGAACATCTTCCTGCTCTCCTCGAATACCGCCCAGCCTTTCGGTGACGCGAGGTCGACGTTGTCACAATAGATCCGGCCCCCGGGCTTCAGGACCCGCATCGCGTCCAGCACATAACTGTAGCGATCCCATTCGTCGAGATGCATGAATACCACGGTGGAGTAAACGACGTCCACCGACGCATCCGGGATGGGCGACAGATCGAAGCCGGAGATTTCCTGCAGCCGCGTGTTCGGCAATCCGAGCAACCGCCGCTTGGCAATGCGGATCATGTTGGCGGAGACATCGCAGCCGATCCACTGGTGGATGAAGGGCGCGAGCACCTGCCCCACCCGGCCGACCCCGCAGCCGATTTCGAGAAAGATATCAGTCGGCAGGATACCCACCGTCTGGCGCAAGATTTCGTACGTGTCTTCCGCATCGAGATGAAACTGCTTCTCATCGGCGTAGCCGCAGACGTAAAACACCGCATCCTTCCGCGAGGTGGAAAGACTGTTCCATACCGCCTTGTAGTCGCTGCGTTGCATCACGGCGGAAAGTGAGAGGCTGATTCCGGAACCCTTCAACCTGCAAGTGGCGCGGCGGCGGTCGCCGCCGGGCAGTTATTCGTTAGGTGTTATTTGTTGTTGGTGACCGCGGCGCTTCCGCGCCGCACGACGAGTGCCCAGCGCTGAATAACTGACGGACTCCTCCGATGGCACTCTGCCGGCCGTTGCCAGTGAGTCGTTGGTGGGATGGAAAGCACCCATCCACCCCCAAAAAAACCAGCCAACCACTCGAACCCTGTCCCGCGGCCGCCGCCCGCCTGCTGCAGCGACCGCCGCAATAACCCCAGCTCCGTCGATTTTCCTCTTCACCGCGTCACTCCTGCACCCATGCTGCCAAACGTGCCTTCTTCTTCCGACGACCACCCGGCTTCACGGTCGTCCTCCCCCTTTCATCGGGACGTCGCGCCCGACTACCTCGCGCTGCAAAAGCCGCTCGAGCAGTTCCGGTCCAACCGAAAGCGCTTGGAAATCCACCCGATGGAGAAGGCGCTGCTGTGGGTCGTTTCGCTCCACCTCTGCGCCTTGCCCTGGGCCTTGGGCGGCATGCGCCTTTGGAGTCAAATCCCGAGTTTCGCGCTGGCGCTCGTGGGTTTCGTCCTCGCGCTGATTCCCCGGCAGTACACCGAGGCGCAATCCGGTTCCACGCGCTTTCGCTTGCTGATGTATCCGAAATTAAGGAGCTTCCCGCTCTGCTGGC
>JBEENF010000227.1:0-6348 GCA_041192325.1 Verrucomicrobiota bacterium | reverse complement strand
ACGTGGTCAGGCGGTCGTGGCCCCAGCGGCGGATCTTGTCGGTCTCGGCGCCGGTGAGGACTTCGATCGTGTGATTCATGCCGACGTTGAAGCGGCTGTTCTGCATGATGCGGTAAACGCAGGAGAGAAATTTTTGCGCGACCGTCGTGCCGTCGTAGGTCTCGCGCGGCTCCACGCAGTTGTCGCAGGCGCCGCAATTGTCCAAGGGGAATTTTTCCCCGAAATATTCCAGCAACTCCGCGCGCCGGCAGGCGGCGTTTTCCGCATAGTGCACGATCTGGCGCAATTGCGCGCGCGCGATCTGCTGCTCCTTGGCGTCGGTGATCTCGTCGAGAAAATGCGTCTGCTTGGCGATGTCGCCCGCGCTGAACAGCAGCAGACAGTCGCCGGGCAGCCCATCGCGACCCGCCCGGCCGGTTTCCTGATAATAGCCTTCGATGTTCTTCGGCAGGTCGTGATGGATGATCCAGCGGACGTTCGGCTTGTTGATGCCCATGCCGAAGGCGATCGTCGCGCACATGATTCGGGTGTCGTCGCGCAGGAACTGCTCCTGGTTGCGCGCGCGTTCCTCCGCGTCCAGCCCGGCATGATACGCCCGGGCCAGAAAACCCCGGCCGGCGAGCGCTTCGGCGACGCGCTCGGCGGTGGCCCGGCTCGCGCAGTAGATGATGCCGCTCTCGGATTCGCGCTTGCGCACGAAGTCGATGATCTGCTTCAGCGGCTGGTCCTTCGGCACGACGCGATAGGTGAGGTTCGGGCGGTTGAAGCTCGCGACGAACAGGGCCGGCTCCTGCAGTTTGAGATGCGTGATGACGTCGGCCCGCACGCGCTCCGTCGCGGTGGCCGTCAGCGCCATGACCGGGATGCCCGGCAGCGCGGCGCGCAACTTCGCCAGCTGGCGGTACTCCGGCCGAAAGTCGTGGCCCCATTCGGAAACACAGTGCGCCTCGTCGATCGCGACGCAGGTCACGTTCCACTTTTTCAGATTGTCGACCCAGCCTTCCAGCATGAGGCGCTCCGGCGCGGCGTAGAGCAGCTTGTATTCGCCGCGGTGCAGTCCCCGCAGGCGGGCGCGCGCTTCCCCGGCGTCGAGCGTCGAATTGAGAAATGTCGCCGCCACGCCGCTGGCCTGGAGCGCGTCGACCTGGTCTTTCATCAAGGCAATCAAGGGCGACACCACGACGGTGAGGCCGGGACGGATCAGCGCGGGAAGCTGGAAGCAAAGCGATTTGCCGCCGCCGGTGGGCAGCAGCGCAAACACATCGCGGCCGGCCAGCGACGTCTCGCAGATTTCGCGCTGGAGCGGGCGAAACGAAGCGTAGCCGAAGGTGGATTTGAGCAACTCGCGAAGCGTGGACACGGAGGGCATCACCAAAGCGGCCGGCGTCATCCGGGCCTAGCAAAATCGTCACGCCCGCGGTTCGGAGGCGAAGGTGGGGCGTAAACACGGGAGCGGCGCTGGATCAGCTCCGCAAGACGCCCCGGGAAGAACGATCGACCCGCCTCGTCGCGAACGGAGGGCATTTAATTGCGCGACTTCCTTTGCGTAATCGCGACAACTTTGGCGAAGGTTCGCTGCCGGACACAGAAATAATTACCCCGTCGTATAGGGTTGGAACCCCGTGGCGTGACATCAGTGAATCCCGTAAATGGTGGGTCGTTGACTCAGCTTTTTTTTTATCTACCACAGCGCTATTGTCAGCCGTCGTGCCGTTTGTCGCCACCAAGAGACTTTTCCGATGAAATTCCATTCCTGCCTCGCACCTCGGCTTTTCCGGTATTCTTGTCGCGGTTGGCGCCTTCGCTGCGGACGCTGATTCTGCGCTTTTGGGACCGAGTCCCTCGGAGCGAGCCTCGAGCAACGCGCCCCTTCCCGATCGTTATATCGTGCAGGTTGCGGCCGGGGTGGATGGCTGGACCGTCGCCGCGGCCTACGGCGTCGCGCCTGACTTTGTTTATCAACGGGCGGTGCTGGGCTTCGCCGGATTCGTTCCGCCCGGCCGGCTGGCGGCCCTGACGGCCGATCCCCGCGTGGTTCGCGTCGTGCCTGATCGCACCGTGACTGCCATAGCCAAGGCGACGGCGGGCGGCGGTTCGGTTTCCTCGCAAACCATTCCGGCCGGAGTGGTACGCGTCGGCGCGTCGGCCAGTACCTTAAGTTTCAATGGGAGCGGGGTGGGCGTGGCCGTGATCGATACCGGCGTCGATTTCAACCATGCCGACCTGCAACCGCTCGGCACAATTGCATTTTCGGCATATGGTGCGTCGGCGCAGGACAACAACGGCCACGGCACGCACGTCGCGGGGATCATTGCCGCGCGCAACAACACCTTGGATGTCGTCGGCGTGGCACCGGCAGCGACGATTTACGCCGTCAAGGTGCTCGACGCGTCCGGTAGTGGCAGTGATTCGGCAGTGACGGCCGGGCTGGACTGGGTGCTGAAAAATGCGGCGAACGCTGTCCCCGCAATTCGAGTGGTTAACATGAGCCTTGGCCGCGCCGGCTCCGTGAACGACAACCTCACCATGCGCACGGCCATGCAATCGCTCCGGGCCGCCGGCATTTCCATCATCGTGGCCGCGGGCAACGATGCCTCGCTGGAAATTTCCCAGCAGGTGCCGGCGGCGTATCCCGAAGTGATGGCGATCGCGAGCACCACGGCTCAAGCCGGCATCACGCAGTCCCGCACGTTTAGGACGCCCATCCCGACGGACACTGCCTCCTATTTTACCACGGATGGAGTAAAGGTGACCGTGAGCGCGCCTGGTGAAGACCGCGAAGATGTGACCAAGGCCAATTTCATCCAGTCGGTCGGCATACTTTCCACCAAGCTTGGGGGCGGGGTCACGCGTATGTCAGGCACGAGCATGGCCGCACCTCATGCGGCGGGCGTGGCGGCGCTCGTGTACCAAAAATTTTTCAGCGGGACAGTCGACAGCGTGACAGTCGACCGGGTTAAGGCCCGATTGCAGGCGGGAGCCGATCAGCAGGAGAAAGCCCCGCTGAAAAGCCCCGCTAGCTCCTATACGGACGATGGCGTGCGCGAAGGCATTCTCAATGCGGGCGGCGCCCTCAAGGACTAGTGGTGGCATTCGCGCGTCGACACGAGGCCAACGTTCACCGCCGCCTGACCAGTTAAATGCTGGTGGCTCCCAAATTCGCCGAAGGTTCCCATCCCTTGCCGTTTGATCTCCGGATCTGCCGCTTACGCTCGGCAGATTTCGTCCCCTCGGCGGTGACTTAGGGGCTGACCGTTGGCGGTGTCGCGGCTTACCCAAAAAGCCTCAAGAATTGTTCGGCGTGGTCACCTCGAGTGGCGCGGGCTGGTTTTGTCCCCCAAGGGCTTTTCCACTGGACCCAAATTACGCCCGTTCCAGAGCGCTCGTCCTGATCGACGACCAACCCCGGCTCGCGCAACTCCGGGACAAACTGCCGCTTCTGCTGCCGCACGTTCTGGCCGGCACGCAAGCGCGGCGGGGGCGGAGGGGCGGGACAACCGCTGGACGAACGCCCAGGCGCGGGTCATGGTGGGGACGGATGACTTTTTTACCCCGTTGGTGTTGCGCAGAAGTTCCGCCATCCGCGCCGCGGTCCGTTGCTTTCCTTCGGTTCCTGCTGCGGGGGTGGTCGCTGGCCGGTTGCCTGCTCGCGCTGACGGCGATAGGCCGGCCGCTGAACATCGTGGTGCTCTACGCGGACGATTGGCGCTTCGATACCCTCGGCTGCGCCGGTAATCCGATCGTCAAGACGCCCGCGCTCGACCAGATGGCGAGTGAAGGAATCCGGTTCACGCACCATTACGTCACCACTTCGATCTGCGGCGTGAGTCGGGCTTCGCTCTTCACCGGCCAGTGGATGTCCCGCCACGGGAATCCCGCTTTCCAGATGTTCCGGACCCCGTGGGCGGAGACGTTCCCGGGCCTTTTGCGCGAGCACGGCTACTGGCTCGGTCACGTCGGCAAATGGCATAACGGGCCGTTCCCCGCGGAACGGTTCGACTTCGGGCGCGACTACAGTGGCAAGCACTGGATGAAGGACGAGGAGGGCGCGCCCATCCACGTGACGCAGAAAAACGAAAAGGACGCGTTGGAGTTTCTGCGCACGCGGCCGACCGACCGCCCCTTTTACCTGACGCTCGCCTTTTTCGCGACGCACGCCGAGGACACCAATCCATTGCAGTACCTGCCGCAGCCCGCGAGCATGGCATGGTACCGGGAAACCACCGTGCCCGTCCCGAAAACGGCGACGGACGAGCACTTCCGCCGATTGCCACCGTTCGTGGGAAATGAAAAAAACGAAGGGCGCGTGCGCTGGCACTGGCGCTTCGACACGCCGGAAAAATACCAGGCGATGATGAAGAACTATTACCGCCTGGCGAGCGAAGTGGACTCGACCTGCGGGCGGGTGCTGGCGGAGTTGCGGCGGCAAGGCGTGCTCGAAAACACGCTGGTGATATTCACGGGCGACAACGGCTATTTTCACGCGGAGCACGGGCTGGCCGACAAATGGTACCCGTATCAGGAAAGCATTCGCACGCCGTTGATCGTGCGGGACCCGCGGATGCCCGCGGCGCAACACGGCGTTGCCAACGAGCAGATCGTTTTGAATGTGGACCTCGCCCCGACGATCCTGGCCGCGGCGGAAATCGCCGCGCCGGCGCGCATGCAGGGGAGCAATCTGGCTCCGCTGTATCTTGAGCCCACTCCGCCCTCCTGGCGGACCGAGTTCTTCTACGAACACGCGACCCACCGGAGCGTCGATTTCATTCCCGCGTCCCAAGCCCTGGTGCGCCGCGACGTGAAGTATGTCTTCTGGCCGGACTTTAATCACGAGGAACTCTTCGACCTCAAGGCCGACCCCCTTGAGGAGCGGACCCTCGTCGGCGATGCGGGTTACGCGGCCACGTTGGCACATTTACGGACGCGCTTTGCGGTGCTCAAAGCGGAGGCGAAATAGCCCGACGGTTGGCCGGCGCCATTGCCACGGCTACCGCTGCTTGCTGGGACGCCCGTAAATAAATGCCGCGTCGCGCGGGAGGGCAGCCCCGGCGACGCGGCGTGGTAAGGACGCGGTGGCAATCAGGCGGCAGCCACTTCGAGCCGACCGGTCGCGCGGTTGGGCTCGAACCAGTCTGAAGGGGCGGCATCCGGAGCGAACTCGGGACACGCTTCCGCCAACAGGGCGCGCAGGTTACCGCGCGCGCGAGCAATCCGGCTCTTCACCGTACCGACATTGATGCCCAGCGCCTGGGCGATTTCGTCGTAAGACCGGTTCAGTAGATTACGCAGCGTCAAAATCTCGCGATGACGGGCATCCAGCTTTTCCATGCAGATGTTCACCAGACTGGAGAACTCGCCGGTCGCCGCCTCCCGCGCGGGACTCGGCGCGTCGGTGGCGACCAAGTCGGCAAACGTCGCGTCGCTGTTTTCGCTCAGGGCGCAATCCAGGGACAGCGTGGCATGCCGGCGACGGCGGAAGAAGTACCAGTAGCGATTCCGGGCCAGATTCACGGCGATGCGGTGGAGCCAGGTGGCGAGAGAGGAATCACCGCGAAAGCGGCCCAGCCCGCGATGCGCGCGAATAAAGGTGTCCTGCGCGATTTCCTCGGCATCCGCGCGATTGCGCAGCAGCCCCAGGGCGACGGAGAAGATTTTCTCCCGATAGCGGGTCATGATTTCGACGAACGCCGCCTCGTCGCCGGAGTTGAAGCGGCGAACGAGTTCGGCGTCATACGCGGCCTCTTGCAGGGAAAGGGCTGCCCGGGCAGTGCGTTCGGCCGAAGTGCGCGGGGATCGCTGAGGATGGGAAACAGTGGTCATTGGGAAGTGGCTATGAGTTGAAAGTTAAGGCCTTTGCTGCCCTGCCTTACCTCATGCCGTGCCAACTTTTTGTCGCTGGAGGTAAGCGCCAGTCTGCAAGCTGCTTAGATTTGTCCCCTGCTTTTCCGCCCGCAGCCGACCCCAGTCCGCCCCGTGCAAACTGCGGGGCGGGGATGCACACGTCATGCAACTTGCAGCGTGGGGCGGGACCGGCTACCCGATGGGTCGGGCTTGACTGGCATTTGCTCCGCCCATTCCCTCGGTCTAGGGAAATATCCGACGTCCACCTTATGAAAAATCCTACGGTCAAGTGTCTTCTTTTCGCGTTATTCGCGCTCGTGCTCACACTGTCCATGAGCGCCCAAGGACTTGTGTCCTCCGGGTTGACGGGCCTGGTGCGCGATTCCGGTGGTCGGCCGGTGGCGGGCGCGGCGGTGAAAGCCGTCCACACCCCCACGGGCACATCGTATGCCGCCAGCACCAACTCCGCGGGGCGCTACAGCTTCAGCGGCATGATGGTGGGGGGGC
>JBEENF010000226.1:0-6375 GCA_041192325.1 Verrucomicrobiota bacterium | reverse complement strand
CGGGGTGGGCGTCATCAATTCGAGGTACTGGCGCCGTGACGCAGATACAGCCGGCGGGTCGTCTCCGGGCGCGCACGGGACTTTCGCGCTTTCCCCACGGACGTTGACCGCACCCGAATTCACCCAAGGACTATGCTTGCGATGGGCGCGTTTCCTGCTTTTCTTCAAGTGCGGTGTTGAAACCGCCGGGGCTTTCCGCATTCCTCGTGCGCGCTTGCGCGAGGCAGTTGGCCTTGGCTGACGCGAGCGGCGCGGCTGCGAAGCGTAGGCCCCACCCGCGAACCCCGCTGAAACTCCTACCCCCAGACCAATGAAGACCATTCCTGTCCTCGCCTTCTTGCTCGGTTGTGTCACCCCCGCGCTGATTCCCACCGGGCTTCTGCAGGCCGCCGCCGCCGGCGGCGGTGAAATCGCCACGCGGGGTGGCACGATCACGGGCCAAGTGAGCAACGCGGCGACCCGCTCGTTTCTCGAAGGCGCGGTCGTCGAACTGAGCGGGACAAACCGCTCCGTCACCACGGACCGGGAGGGTCGGTTTATCATCAGCGGAGTTTCGCGCGAGCAGGCGACGCTCGTGGTCCGTTACGCCGGCCTCGATACGCAGCGGGTTCCTGTCCAGGTCGCGGCGGGTCAGCGACTCGTTCGCGACGTCGCTCTGAGCTCTGATATCTACAAACTGGACAAATTTACGGTGGCGGGCGAACGCGAGGGGACCGCGCTGGCTGAAACGCTGCAGCGCCAGGCGCCCAACGTTAAGGCGGTCGTTTCTTCCGACACTTTCGGCAACGTGGCCGACGGAAACATCGGCGATATGCTCCAGCACATGGCAGGGATGACGGCCGACTATAACGGCCACGACGTGCGGCAGGTGAGTATTCGCGGCGTCGGTGGTGACCTGAACTCGGTCACGATGGACGGACAGCAAGTGGCCAGCTCACAGTCCGCGGGCGCCGGCCGCGCCTTCGAATTTGAACAGGCTTCGCTCGGCAATATCGAGACCATCGAAGTCACCAAGGCTCCCACGCCCGACATGGATGGAGCTTCCATCGGCGGCAGCGTGAACCTCATCACGAAAAGTCCGTTCAACAGCGCCGCGGGCCGGGTGTTCAGTTATACGCTGGGGTTTGTGACGCGGACCACGCACAAGACGCGCGGCTCGAGCTGGAAGGAGCCGATCGAAGGCTACGGACCGTCCATGAACTTCAGCTACTCCGACGTCATTGGGGAAAAGAAGAACATCGGGATCACCCTGACGGGCACGTTGCACAGCCAGCCGGGCGCCGGCGCGACGTCCATCCTGAGTTTCGAGCGCAAGAACGAGCCGGGTCCCGTTTACGGGTTCTCGGCGCAGCGGCGCGTGGAAAATGCCACGCGCTCACGCATCGCGACGGGCGTGAAACTTGATTACAAGTGGAGCGAGCAAACGACGATTTCGCTCAACACCCTTTATAATTTCTTCCACGAGAACGCCGACACCCGGCTCAGTAATTTGACGACGGCCCAGACGCTCGCCACGCTCGATGCCAACGGCAACCGCACGGGCGGCGGGCTAATCAACCCGAACTACACCAACAATTTCACGCGGGTGTACGCGGCCGCCGGCTCCTCGAACGCGATCACCGTGACCGCCAACGACAAGTCGGGCCGGACGTATCTCATCTCGCCGATGGTGCGCCACAAGTTCGACGGCTTGGATATCAACTACAGCCTCAGCTATTCGAGCGCCGCGACTTACTACGACGTCTCGCATAACAACGACAAGTACGACAACCGGCCGAAGGGTCAGATCACCCTGCGTTTGCCCAACATTGGCTGGACCGTCGATCGGAGCAAGGACCCGATCTTCCCCACGATCACGCAGACCGAGGGTCCGAACATGTACGATCTCAATAATTATTCCACCCTGCTGCTCACCCAGAACGATCTGCGCGGATTCGATTCCGTTATCAGCGGGAAATTCGATTTGAAGAAAGAGCTGCCGGTGACCCTGCCGACCTTCATCAAGACTGGCTTCACGTATAAAAAGCAGTCGCGGAAGTATTGGAGTGAAAACCGCCGTTACAATTACACCGGCCCGGATGGCATTCTGAACACGGCCGACGACAGTCGCGATCTGGGACAATTTACCGACATCACCGGCTACCATCGCCTGGACGAGAACGCTTCCTACAAAGACCGCGGGGGCGTGCCGGTGTGGCCCAATCCCTACGGGATCGCCCGCCATCAGAAATTGTATCCGGAACTCTGGAAGGAAGACGTCGCCTTCGGCGCCCAGAACAAATTGCAGGGCTTGAAAATGGTCGATGAATCGATTGGCGCCGCGTATGTCATGGGCAATGTGCGTTTGGGCCGGGTCTCGGTGCTCAGTGGCGTTCGCATTGAGGATACGCGCGTGGAGGGCGAGGGCCCGGTGAATGTCATTACTCCGACGGAAAAAGCGCGGCGCGCCGCCTGGGTGGGCGTGGTGACCGACCCCGAGTTGCGCCGCCGGGCGATCGCACAATTCGGCGGACGCGAAACGAAGAACGGCAACTATCAAGTCGTCTTGCCCGGCGTGCACCTGAAGTATGAGCCTTTCGACGGCTTGGTCACGCGCCTAAGTTGGTCGACTGGCGTCGGCCGGCCGGCGTTCGGTTCCATTATCCCCAATACCGTCATCAGTGACGACACCCTGCGCATTACGGTGAATAATCCGGAGTTGAAGCCGCAATATTCCAACAGCTTCGACCTGACCGCCGAGTATTATTTCCGCCCGCAGGGAGTGTTCTCGGTCGGCGTATTCAAGAAGAACATCGCCGACTACATCTACACCGACAGCAGCCAGACGATCGGTGCAGGCGCGGACAATGGCTTTGAAGGGCAATACGCCGGCTACGGTCTTACGACCCAAGCCAACGGAGGTTCCGCAAAGATCCAGGGCATCGAGTTCAACTATCAGCAGCAGTTGAGCTTCCTCCCCGCTTGGGCGAAGGGATTTGGGGTCAACGCGAACTTCACATCCCTGAAAACGGAAGGTGACGGCACTCGCGTGCTGACCAGCGCGAGCCTGGCAGGCTTCGTGAACAAGGCGGGCAATGTCGGGCTTAGCTACGGGGGACGCGGATTCGATTTGCGCATCATGGCAGTCCATCGAGGCGAATACCTCACGAGCAATTCCGTGACGCCCGCGCTGGTGCAGTACCAGAAGGCCAAGACGACGTGGGAATGGAAATCACGCTATGCTTTTTCGAAACGACTCAATCTCTTCTTCGATGTGCAAAACGTTTTTTCGGCGCCGCTCGACCGCATCTACGCCGCCTATCCGGACCGGGTGATCAACAACCGGAAATTCCCCGCCAAATATGTCGCTGGCATCACCGGGCGGCTCTGAGGTGGGGGCCAGACCACGGGCAGCTTGAAAGCGAGAGCGGCCTTCTCCTCCCGTGCAATTGCTCGTCCCCCGTTTTTTGCCGATGTCATTTTTGTCGAATTGCGCACGTGCCGCCTCCTTGGAGCGTGAATATTCCGCGGCGCGACGCGTCCGGGGGGTAGCCACGGCGAGGAGGTTGCGGCGCGCCGTCTCGCGGCTCGGCGTGCTTGCCGGAACCGCTCTATTGGTCGGCCACTTGAATGCGGCTCGGGCGCCGGACCCCACCTGGCCGATCAATGTGCGACTGCTCGCGCAGCAGCGTCCCGTGTCGCCGGCGCCGTATGATTCCGACCCGGTCTTTGCGGTGGACGCCGCCGGCAAAGGTTTCGCTGTCTG
Organism: Verrucomicrobiota bacterium; assembly: GCA_041192325.1. Taxonomy (GTDB): domain Bacteria; phylum Verrucomicrobiota; class Verrucomicrobiia; order Opitutales; family Opitutaceae; genus ER46. The sequence continues at coordinate 2,630 of JBEENF010000226.1, read as the reverse complement.
GCATTCTTATGCCGCGGGCGAAGAATGGATTGTGGGGCGCGACTTGCCCGCCGCGCGCGACACGGTCATGATCGATGTCGCGGCCGGCCGCGGGATAGTGGGCGCGCCGGAGATGGCGGCGGGCGGGAAGGATGCCTATGGCATCACGTGGGCCGCATGGGCGGAGGGCCGCTGGCGCGTCATGGTACGGACGATACAAGGCGAGGACGCTTCGATGCCAAAAATGATTTCGGAGCCGGAGGTCGATGCGCTCCATCCGGTGGTCACCGCCCTTGGCCCGGGAGCGTATGCGCTGGGGTGGGTGGAATTTCGGGCCGGGCGATTTGCGGTTGTGTGGAGAAACTTGCAGGAAACGGGCAGCCCCAAGGTGATGGTGAGCGCGCCCGAGGCCGACGCGTTTCGGCCCGCGCTGGTGACGGACGAGACCGGCGCCCTGTGGGCGTTTTGGGATGAGTATCGAGATGGGAATTACGCGGTTCTGGCGCGGCAACTCACGCCCACGCTCGGCGCGATTGAGCGGGTCTCCTCCGCCTCCGAGCGCTGCCTGAAACCGGTGGCCATCCGCGGCGCGCGCGGCGAGTTGTACACCGCGTGGTTGAAAGTCACGGATGTGACGGGAGGCGAAGGCGTGATCGATCAGATCTACACCGCGCAACTGGGGCGCAGGCGGGACAACCGCTGGACCGTGCTGAAGGATCCGCAAGGGCGCGATGACGCCGCGGTGTTCACTCACGGTTTGCTGGCGAAGATCGCGCCGCAGCCCGCGCCCACCGGCGGCTATCTCGGTCGACGGCTGGCGCCGATGTTTGTGCGCGAGGGCGACAAGATCTGGTTGCTTTGGGAACGCAAGGCCCAGCACTCCGGCGGGACAGGCGAAGTTACCGGTGAACTCGCGGGGCGCGTGATTGAGGGCGATCAACTGGGCGAGCCGGTGGTGCTCGCGCGGGGCTGGGTGGATTACCGCGTGGCGCATGAGGCCGAGGCGCACCAAGGGGCGTTTGCGGCGATGGGCTCGACACTGCCGCGCAATGCCCAGCGCGCCTATCATGCGCTCTCGGTCGAATTTTCCCGGGCGACACCGCTGAAGCAGGAAACCTGGCAGGGTTGGAAGCCCGTGACGCTGCCGCTGGCTGAAGCCGCGCCCCAGCGCCACGAAATCGTCGAGCAGGGGAAGACCTACCGGCTTTATTGGATGGACTCGCATGTGCACAGCGGGCTGACGGCCGATGCCGAAGGTGAACCGGATGAGATCATGTTGTACGCGCGCGACCGGGGCCGCCTCGATGCGCTGGTCATGCAGGAAAACGATTTCTACAATTGTCCGCTGACAGAGGGGGAGTACCAGACCGGAGCCTTCTACGCGCGCGCCTTTTCCAGCGCGCGCTTCCTCGCGCTGCCCGGCTACGAATGGACCCAGCAGGGGCCGACGGATCCGGGAATCGACAAGGATCAAGCCCGCTTTTGGCGGGGCAATCAGCCGGAGCATCGCACCATTATTTACCCGAGAGGCGGCGGGCCGTTGGTGCGCTATATCGACGTGCGCGGTGACATTACAAAACTCTACGACGCCGTCGCGAAAGCCGGCGGAGTGCTGCACACGCAGCATGCGACATTTAATCTCGCGGACCATCCGGTGGAGACGAGCATCGAAGTGACCGCGGGGTGGGGCGTTTATTTTCTCAACCCCGGCCGGATCCACGCCACTCTCAACGCGGGGCGCCGCGCAGGTTTCATTGGGACGAGCGATTCGCACCGCCGGAATCCGGGCCTCGGGGGCGGGCTGACCGGAATCTACGCGACCAGTCTCACTTCGGACGCCGTGCTCGAAGCGTATCGCGCGCACCGGGTGTTTGCGACCTCCGGAGCCCGCATCGTGATGGAAGCGCGGGCCAATGGCGTGCTCATGGGCGCGGAGGCGGCGGCCACGAACCAAGTGCGCCTAACGCTCCACGTGAAGGGCACGCGACCGATTCGGCGCGCAACGCTGCTGAAGGACGGGATGGACCTCAAAGTCATCCCGGCGAACGACGATCAGCGAGAGGTGAAATTCGAGTACGTCGATCGGGATTCTCCGCCTGGTGTCCATTGGTACTATTGGCGCGTGGAACAGGAAGGCAGTTCGAAGCACTACGGCGGGAATGTTGCGGTCGCGCTCGGGAACCTCGCTTGGAGCACGCCTAATTGGGTGCGCGTGGGAACACCCTAAACGATCCTCAACCCTTAAACTGCGCTGCCCGCCACTTTGCCCACCATGAAATTTAATCCCGTTCTTCTCGGCCTGTTCGCGTTGGTACTCATCCCCTGGGCGCCGTTGTCCGCGGCGGCTACGGCATCGAAGCCGAATCTGTTGCTTCTGTACGTCGACAACGTCGGCTACGGCGATTTGGGCTGCTTCGGCAACCGGGAAGTTAAGACGCCGCGGATCGACCAGCTCGCGCGTGAAGGGGCGCGCTGTACGGACTTCTATGTCGTCACGACCAGTTGCACGCCGTCACGCGGGGCCTTGCTCACCGGGCGGCACCCCATGCGCAACGGCCTGACGCATCAACTTGCCTCGACCGAGAACTGGACCGGCATCGGCTTGCCGCATCGCGAGCGGATCATTCCGCAGTATTTGAAGGACGCCGGGT
>JBEENF010000225.1:0-6384 GCA_041192325.1 Verrucomicrobiota bacterium | reverse complement strand
AAAAATTCATGTTGGGTCGCCGTAAAAGTAGCGCCCGCAGGAATGAGTTTCGTCCGGACGATCTTCTGCGTGTTGAAGAAAGTCACAAACATGTCGCCCTTCCACGCCGGATTAAGCGCCCCCGAGCGGTAGAGTGTGCTACCGGAAACAGCCACGTGGCCATAGTTGTGTACAATGGGCATGTGCTCCTGCGTACGCGGCAGGCCGACGATGGCCCGCATCTGGTCGGCGCGCTCGTAAACGCCCCCGTAGAGCCAGTGCATCAGGGTATCGCCGCGCGGTTGATTATAATACAGATTAACCACGCCCAGGATGTCCCCTTCGGCCGTAAAATCGACCTCGACGGGATTATCCATGGAGCCCAGCGAATGCCATTGCACATCGCTGCCGTCGGGTTGGCACGACCAGATTCCCGAGGCCAGGCCTTCATGCACGAGCGTCCCGTCCTTCTGCACCACGTTGTGCCCTTTGCGGCCATGACACCAGAAGAGCCGGCCGTTCGGATGCAGAAACGGGCCGTGCACGTCCGCGGCATTACCATCGAAGGAAAATCCCCCCACCATCATCTCGCGCTGATCGGCAACGCCATCGCCGTTGGTGTCAGTCAGCTTCCAAATACCAGGGGGCGAGGCGACGTAGAGTGACCCGGCGAGCCACGCGCCGCCCTGGGGAAAAGTCATCTTGTCCGCGAACACCGTGCTCTTGTCGTACACCCCATCGCCGTTGGTGTCTTCCAGCATGACCACCTGATTCGGCAACTGCTCCTCAAGAGCCTGCCGGTTCAGATTCAGACCAGCGGCGTCGCCTACGAAGAGCCGCCCCCGATCGTCGATGGCCCCCATCATCGGGTGATTAACAAGCGGCGGCGCCGCGGCGACGACGAGTTCCAGCCCCTCGGGCAGGTCAGCTTTGGGCAAAGCCCAAGCGCTGGCGCTGGCAAGCAGAGCCAGAGTGGCCCCCATGATCGGGCTTGGAAGGCAGGACCGCGAACGGGTGGGCGGAAGAGAATGGGTCTTCATGGGAGGCTAAGATGGGGAGAATATTTCATTCTCGGGAACTTAGGTCAACTGACGCAGCTTATGTAACCCTTGGTTTTGTAGGCGCGATCCCCAGTGACACCGCGCCGTAACGCGATGCGCCAACTTTATCGCTCCGATTGAGGGTTCGAAAGGGCGCGCAGCGCGGCCACCGCAGTGGATTAAGAGCACGGCGGACCCTTCCCCCGGTCCTATCGTCCGCGGGCGCGCAAGGGGTCGAAAGCTTCGCGAATGTACGCGAGCACGTTCCGAATTTCCGGCTCGGAGAGGACCGAGCCAAAAGGCGGCATTACCATCTTCGCGCCCTCGAAGCCCAGCTTGATGCTACGCATCAGTTCCGTGTCGCTTTTGGCGAGCCGGTTCTTGTCGTTCGCAAAATCAGCCGCGACGCCGCCGCCGGTTCCGTTCTCCAAGTGGCACGCCATGCAAAACTTTTGATACACGAGCTTCCCGGCTGCCGTATCGATGGCGGCCATCTGCTCGCCTTGCTTGCGGGTGAGAAGCGCTTTCGTAAACGGGCCGGCGAACCGCTCGCCGTTAAGGAGGCGGTTCAATGTGTAAAACCCGGTCGCATTGCCCAGCATCTCGCCAGAATCCGTGGTCAGGTGATCCAGCTGAAATTCATAAACGTGCCCCGGCTTGAGGTCTTCCACGGCCATTTCCACGCGCCGTCCGTCCGCTGCCACCTTAAGATCACGGATCTTAACCGGGACTTCGTCGATCCGCGGCGAACCATACTTCTCGTGATAAAGGTAGCGGAATCGCTTCACGAAATAGGAGTCGGCCTTCGCCAACATCCCGCGGTTCATGGGCGCAGTGAATTCGAGGGAAAAACCGCGGTCGCCCAGCTTGATCGCTTGAACTTCCACCGGCGCCTTGCCGTCCCAAACCAAGCGTTGGAGACCCTGTCCGCTGCCCCAACTCGCCTGCCCCATATAGAGCACGCCGTCAGGACTGAAAGCCATGCGCATGTTTCCCATGCGCAGATCCTTGTGCCGAAAGAAGGGGAACGCCGCGCCCTGGTATTCACCAGCTATCTTCTCCATGAATACCCGGCTGATCAGATTGGAAAAATCACCGATAAAAACCTGCCCGTGAAACGGGCCGAAACGCCCCGCCGAGGTATCCCAGACCGGCTCGCCGGGCGAGATTCCCACCGCCCCATGGGGCAGCATCACCGCCCATGGCGTCCGGGTTTGGGCCAGCGCCTCGTCGGATTCGATGGCCGGCGCGCCGCCCGGGATCCATTTGCGCGAGGCTGGGTGACCGAAGAACCCTCCCTGCTTGTTGTGGATCAGGCCGGAGGACGCCACCCAGTCGCCCTGCGTATCGACCACGAAAAACTCACCCTCTGGACTCGCACCGATGCCCACCGCCTGGCGAAAGCCGTGCGACCAGGGTATGAACTCCCCCGCGGGGGTGACCTTGAAGCTCCAGCCGCGATACGGCACCACCGACCACTGCTGTTCCTGCCGGACCTGGTCTTTTTGCACCGGGCCGCGGGCCAGTTTCATCGCGCTGAATTCGCGCTGACCGCCGGAGGAAAGGCCCAACGCGCCGAGAAAATTCCCTTCCTTGTCCCGCTTCAAACCGTAGGGGAATTCGTGGTAATTGCCGGTGATCCCCCAATTGTCGGCCACCATGGTAACGGTGTCGGCCACGCCATCGCCATCCGTGTCCTCCACGCGTGTCAGCTCCGGCCGTTGCATGACGTAAGCCACGCGCTCGGACTCCACCAGCAGACCAAGGGGTTCATGGAGGCCCGAGGCAAATCGGCTCCAGTTCTTGCCATCGCGGTCTGCCTTCCAGATCTCCCCGCGGCGGTTCGCCACATAGAGATGTCCGTCAGGAGAAAAAGTGACCGAGAAGATCTCGATCGAGGCCGAGTTCGGCGGTAGCTCCACCGTCTCCAGCCGATAGCCCGCGAAGGCGAGCGGGGCTGCGACCAGCAAGCTGGCGGCCCAGGTGAGTTTGTTCAGGAAGGTCATGCTCATCACGGGCGCACGGGCACGCTGAATTGAACGCTCGCGTTGCCCGGAATGAGCAACCGGCCATCGGTCCACTTTGCGGGTCCCGAATCGATGGATACACCCTGCGCGTTGCGGACTTGATAGCTGACCGCGCGGTCCGGCGTATCGATCCGAAACTGACGGATCAAGCCGACGCCACCGGGTCCCGGCCGGATGGTCTCACGCACCAGAATCCCATCCACCTCGTATTGGAATTCGGGCACATCCTTTTGCACCCGGTAGCCACGAAACCGGATGACGGGCGCGGCGTTCTGGCTGCCGGTGCGGAAGCCTGAGGCAGTCAAATCCTCGTGGAAAATACGGCCCTGCAAGACAGGCTCGCCGGGGTTTTTTCCATCCACGGTGGGGCGCAAATCGAGATAGTCGCCCTGCCACGCGTAAATGAGATTTCCGCGCACGGGATCGAAGCAAAAGTTCGCCCCCGAGGCAAAACCCACGGCGAACGAACTTGGATTCGCCTTGGGCATCCAAGTTCGCTGCAGGCGCAACGCTTCCGGCGGCGCCGACTCCGCGGCAGCGGGGAGATGTCCGGGGGCAAGGCACATGAGCCCGAGAACGCCTGCCACGCCGAGCCACCGGCCCGCGGGCGCCTGGAGGCGGAACGAGCCCGCGGCGGCGCGGGGCTGAGGCGGTTTTGGCTGAGGCACCGACACCGCTTCCCCCCGCCCTCTCCCAACCAGCATAAAATTCATCCGCTGGTTACAGGCGGCCGTTCACGCCCATCAGGAACATGATCGAGTCCTTGCGCGTATTTTGCGGCCGGCCGAATTCCCATTCGAAAAGACGATTGGGCGCATCGTTCACGTTGTAAGCGTCCAAATACAGGTCGAAACGGCGGTTGATGTTATAGACGGCCTTCACATCGACCACGGTCTGCGGCATGCCCCAAACCAGGCGGGCGTTACTCGCGTTGAACGTGTTCAGGAATTTGCCTTTATATTTGAGCTGCACGCGCAGCGAAAAGGGCGTGCGAATGTAAGACAGCCCGATGTTGCCGGCCGTCGGCACAAAACCGGTGATTGAATTGGTCCCGCCGGTGCGCGTCGTGCCATAATCGCCAAAGGTGTCCAGACGGGTGTAATTGGCGAAAGCGCCAAAGCCCTTCAGCCAGCCGGGCAGGAAGGTGAACTGCTGTTGATAGGCGAGCTCCAAGCCCCGGACTCGCGCCGAGCCGCCGTTGGCGCGTGTCGTGAGAGCATAGCCGGAGTACTCGCCGTTGAAGCCGTTGTCCTGACCGGCAGGGATCACAATGCCGCCCTGGCTGAACTGGAAATCGTTGATCTCCTTCAGAAAGACCCCGGCCGAGAAGCTCCCCGCCGGCTCGAAGTAGTATTCGACGCCCGCATCAAAGTTGTTCGAGAACTGCGGTTTCAAGCTCGGATTGGTCGAGCTCACCGTCTGGGTGTCGTAGTTGACGGTCGTGGACGGGATCAAGTTGCCGATCGAGGGACGGCCGATGTTCGTGGCGTAGCTGAGCCGGGTGATTAAGCCGCGCATCGGCTCAAATTTCATATGCAGGCCGGGGAAAACCTTTCGGTACTGGCCGGAAACCGAGATCCGCCGGGAATATTCCTCGGTGGTCCGCCGCCGCAGCTCCGCGTCGGTCACGACCCCGACCCAAGCCGCCCGGCGGGCTTTTTCTTCCGGCGTAATTACCCGCAGCGCGCCTTCGCCCCAGGTGTCGGTGTCCTCAACGCGGAGGCCGCCCATGATGCTCAGCCGGCCAATTTCCACGTTACCCATGATGTAACCGGCGTTGATCGTCTCCTTGAAGCTCTGCCGGTTGTTCAGGTCGTTCGTGATATTGGTGACGATGTCCTCGAGGAACCACTCGGGATGAGCCCGGAAAGTGGTGCCAATGTTGGGACCGGCGTAGTCATAGGAGGTGCCCGGCCGGTCGCGGAACGGCCGCGCCGGGAATGGAAGAATGACGGGACCATTGGTCTTGGGGGTGAGACTGAGGAACTGGGCGAGATTTTCGTCCCCGGAATTCAGCGCCCGGTCCGGACCGACGTACCGCCAGCTTTGCGAAGGTTTCGTCAGCTCGCGGGTCTGTTCCCGCAGCCGGAAGCCCGTCTTAATCCAGGTGGGCGCCAGGGTCTCGAATGATTTCTTGGCGTTGAACGAAAGACCGCGGTATTTATCATCCCCGCGCATGATGGCTATATTGAACGTGTTGTTAGTATAGCTGTTGATGCTGCGAATATCCGGCCCCGAAGTCTGTACCACGCGGGGGAAATAGGGTTCATCCGCCCGGCGCTCGATCCGCAATCCGACGCCCGTGGCCGTGTATTGGAAAGTGGCATTGCCCGGATAGTCCGTCACACCCACTGACTTGAACACGTCGTAGTCGAGGGAAAGGTTCCGGTACTTGTGCACGCCGCCGATGCTATAGTTCTCGCTCCAGCCGCCTTTCAGCGTGCTGATGGAGGAAACGGCCACGCTCGTGGCGGCCAACGGACGCCATTCGGTCGCATCGCGGGAGTAACCCGGCACGATCGCGCCCGTCCCCGTCAGATTGCCATTGGCGTCGCGCGTTGCGACGGATTGTGCGGTGGAGTAGGTCGAATTGTTGTCGTCTTCATATTCCACATGCCAGTTGACCTGGCCGTTGATGAAGAACCGCGTGGTGTCGCTCAACTTGTAGTCGAGCTTCAATCCGCCACCGTACCGCGTGCGGGTGATCTTGAAATCGTTGTAGGCATATTGATACACATACGCCGGATCCGTCTCCTTGTTCTCGAAGCTTTGCGTCGATACATCCAAGGCGAGCAGGCTCTGCCGGTTGCCATAATTGAATGATACCCCGAGCCGGTCCTTGAAAACTTCCGAATAGGCGATGGTCCAATTCTTGCGGAGTTTGTCCTGATGCTGGCCGCCCGCGGTGTAGAACGGACGCCAAATCGCACCCAAGGACCCGGAAATGCGGCGTTCGCCGGAACGGTCAAACGCGCTTTTCGAAACCAGATTGATGACGCCGGCGATCGAATCCGCATCCATATCGGGCGTGGGCGATTTCGTCACCTCAAGCCGCTCAATGCGGTCCATGCCGATCAGTTCGAACTGAAACTCGCGCGTGGCGCCCGCGGACGCGCCGTTTGCCATGCTGTTGCCGTCCATGGTGACCGCAGTCATGGTCTGGTCGATGCCGCGGACGGAAACATAGCGTCCCTCGAAACCGGAATCGGCCACGACTCCGGCCAGGCGCCCCAGCACTTCGGCCGGGTTGCCGCCGGCGTTCCCGAAGGCATCGGCGGAGACGATGTTCTTCACATTCGGGGCCTGACGTTGCAGCGTGATGGCCAGCGCATTCCCCT
>JBEENF010000224.1:0-6443 GCA_041192325.1 Verrucomicrobiota bacterium | reverse complement strand
AAGGCGGGGTGTTCAGCGCGGGCGTGTTCCGCAAGGACATCGTGGATTTCTTCGGCACCCAAGTGCGCGTGGCCACCCTGGCCGACCTGGAACTCGTGGGCCTCGATCCCGTCTACGTCGGCTGGAATTTGAGCACCAAATTCAACTCCGGCAGCGCGCGCATCACGGGTTTTGAATTCAATGCGCGGCAACCGCTGCGTCAGTTTGGCGGCATGGGTCGCTATTTCACCGTTTTCGCGAATGCGACCAGTCTCAAGCTGGAGGGCAATGCGCTGGCATCGTTCGCCAGCTTCGTGCCGAAAACCGCGAACTGGGGTTTCTCGTTTAACTACAAGCGCTTTTCCTTCGTGCCAAAAATGAACTACCGCGGGTTGAACAAGCTCGTTTCACAACCCCTGTTTGGACCGGACGGTTTTCAGTATATCAAGCCCCGCATCATCACGGATCTGAGCATGGCTTACCGGCTGACGAGCGGGCTGTCGCTGACCGCGAGCGCGGGCAACATCTTCAACCGTCACCTCACGCAGATGCACTATGGTTCACTGACCCCGGAATATGCCCGCCAGTCGCTGGACAGCGTTTACGGGGTGTCGTTTGCGGTCGGTGTACGCGGTAATTTCTAAGCGGGGTTGGTCGTGGACCCACCCGGGGCGCCCCGCTCCCGCCGCGCCGGTGGATGGGGACAGAGCCCGCCGTTTGCTTCGCCGCCCGCTGGCCGGCCTGGCGGTGCGGTCCAACCTTGGACATGCGATCCTTCACGGGGTGGCCGGCAGTTTCGAGTGGATGATGTCAGGGGTGCGCACACCGGGGCGAATCTCTCCGCTCGGAATAATCAACCCGCCGCGCCACGGCACGCCGATGGTGGTGACCTGGGCCGCTTGGGGAATTTTTCCCGCGACCGTCCAGCGGTCCCGGGTGGGATCGTAAGCGAGCACCTCCGACGCGAATCCCGGGTGACTCTCGTAAAGGGCGCGTTTTGCCCGGATCCGCTCGTTGATTTCAGCGTTGAGTTTCGACCGTTCGGGCGTGGACGCCGTGCTCGCGGACCGCTGGCGCGTGGCAATTTCCGAATCGAGTTGTTCCAGCCGCAGGAAAAGATCCCCGCGATCGCCACCGACGACGAGCAGTTCCCCGTCGCCATGCGCCATCGCGACGCCGGCCATTACGCTCCAGCCGTCCTCGCCGCTGCGGCCTTCGCCATTGATGTTGCGCAGCGCCTGCCACGTCTGGCGCGCCGGATCGTACGCATATGCGTCCGTCAAAATCTTCGTGGCCTGTCCCGGGTGCGGCACGCGCCCGCTGAAAAGATAGAAACGTCCACCACTTGGCTGGGCGACCGCCACGGGCAACACACGGGGAGGACCGGGCCAGGTGGGCAGAACCTGCCAGCGAAAATCCCCGGGCCGTTCCCGCCGCGAGAGGTCCAGCGACCAAAAGCAGTTCGACGGCGTCGGGTCCTTCATCGAGTGCTGTCCACCGGCGACATAGATCGTCTGGCCGATCATGGCGCCGGCCATGTTGGCCAGCGGTTCCGGCAAAAGGGGAAGCGGGGAGGTGGCGAGGGTCTGCGTGCGGGAATCCCACGAAAGGAGGAACACCTCGCGATAGCACGCTTCGGCATCGTTGCCGCCGACGCATACGACGCCCTCCGGCGTGTTGAAACTCATGCCGTAGCCGAGCGCGCGGGGCAGCTTGAAGGTCTGGTCCGCCCAGCGCGGCCGGCCGGTACTCAAACCCTCCAGCACGAACACGTCGTCCCACCAGATTTTTGCCCCGCCGTCCCACGGAGCCCGCTGCGGAAAATTGGCGCCGCCCGCCACGATCAGCGCGTCGCGATGAACCCCCGCAAAGGGACCGGCGACGCCTGGTTGCGTGGGCTGGCCCGGCGACGGGGGCAAAGCAGGGAATTTTTCCCACGTGAACGCGGCGCCGGCCTCCAAGGCGGTGGCGATCGACAACAACAGAAACGCCGTGATGGCGCGGCGCGATCCGAGGCAGGATTCGGAAAGACAGGAAATCATGAGCGGGGCCAGAGGTGGTTTGACTCCGATAGGTCCCACGGCGGAAACCGTCAATGGGACAGGAGGCGGGCGCCGAACCCTCGCGCGGCCGGAGGAAGGCGGCGCTGCCTTCACGCTGAATCGAAGTGCGCATCTTACCGCGAAGAATCCTTCGGGCGTAAACGTCGCGAAGTTCCGTAAAACGAGGCGCAAACGGCGCCTATGAAAAGACAAGAAAAGCGACGTGCATGGCTCCTCGATGGCGTAGGTTGGGCGCGCCGGTATTTCCAAAAACGCCACCAAGGATCATCATGAAAACGCCTCCATCATTGGATTTGGGCTCCGGTCGAAAATCGCCGCCGGTCGCACGGAACGATAGTCGCGCAGCGACCGCAGATTCCCGGGAAAAATCGCAGAAATCCACGCGCCTCGAAGTGATCCCGCGAGCGCTCCCGGCGCCGTCCGGCCCGCTCATGTCGCACGTGCGTTTCGGCTACTTTCAACCCCAGGCCCGCGAGGTTTTCCTCGTGGGTTCGTTCAACAATTGGAATACCGCCGTCACGCCGATGCAGCGCGATGAATTTGGTGATTGGTCCGTCGAGCTCGAGCTCCCGGCGGGACAGCACCACTACCGCCTGTGGGTGGATGGTGCGTGGCGCGACGATCCGTCGGCCCAGCAAACCGCCCTGAATCCGTTGGGAGGCTTCGACGCGATCGTCGTGGTTTAATCTGGGAAAGGAGTGCGCGATGAAAACCCTCAGTGCCATGACCCTTCTGCTCGCCAGCCTGCTGGCCGGCGGTTGCGACTCCAGTCTCAAGTCCACCGGGCGTCTGCGTCTGCCGCAAGGGAGCGCCGAGGCGGGCAAAAGGGCCTTTGTATCCTTGAACTGTACGCGTTGTCACACCGTGCCCGGGGTGGAACTGCCGAAGCCCACGGCGCCGGCGTCGGAGGTTCTGGCGCTCGGAGGCAATGTGAACCGCCTGCGCACGATTGGCGATCTGATGACGTCGATCATTCATCCCAGCGCCGCGCTGTCGGAGAAGATGCGATCCAGGGAGGCGGTGAAAGCCGGCAAGTCGCCGATGCCCGAGGTGAACGATATCATGACGGTGCAGGAAATGGTCGACCTCGTCACCTTTCTGCAACCGCAGTACAAACAACTCCCGCCGCCAGCGGATTGGTATTACATGTTGTAGCCACGGTCGCCGCCGCGCCCTGGCACCGGTGCCGAAATCGTTACGCCGCCGACCGGCAAGCGCCTGGAGCTGGGGCGAATGGATCAGCCCCGCGGCTGGAAGCAATCGTCGCCCGGGCGCAGTGGGTCTGCGGCGGAAAGGAGCATTCCCGGAGAGTAGACATCGCCGGCGAATACCCGCAACTTTGGCCGATGGATATCAAGGTCCCCGTCTTGTTCCTGGCGATGCTGCTGGCGTCGCGCCTATCTACCTTAGGAGCCACGACGCCGGCCAACGTGACCCCGCCGCAACTTGCCGGAACCGCGCCGCTCACGCTGCAAGGCGATATCTCGGAACTCATGATCGCGGGCGTGGATCGGTTTTTGTTGCGGGAAACCGAAGCGGCGATCCCGGCCCGCGCCACGCGCTGGCAACGGGACGCGACTTCCGCCGCCGCCTATGTCGCTTCGATCGAGCCGAACCGCGCGCGGTTGGCGGAGATGATTGGCGTGCGGGATCCCCGGGTTAAGTTTGACGACATTGAACTGGTGGCGACCCGCAGCCGGCCCGCGTTGGTGGGGAAGGGCGCCGGGTTCGACGTGTATGCGGTGCGTTGGCCGGTGTTGGCCGGCGTCACGGGTGAAGGCTTGCTCCTGGAACCGACCGGGCGCACGCCACGGGCTTCCGTGGTGGTTGCGCCGGATTGCGAGCAATCGCCGGAGGCGCTCGCCGGACTGGTCGATGGCATCCCGCGCGAGAGCCAATTGGCGCGGCGGCTGGCCGAGAGCGGCTGCCGGGTGATGGTGCCGACCCTGATCAACCGCGGGCGCGAGCTGTCGGTCATTGCGGGTGGCCGCCGCCGCTCCACCGCGACTCATCGCGAAATTCTTTATCGCGCGGCCTACCAGATGGGGCGGCACCTCATCGGGTATGAGACGCAACGGATTCTCGCGGCCGTCGACTGGTTTGCCGCCTCCGCCGAGCGCACGCCCATCGGCGTGGTCGGTTATGGCGAAGGCGGGTTGCTGGCCTTGTATGCGGGGGCCCTCGATGCGCGCATTCAGGTAACCGGCGTCAGCGGTTACTTCGGTTCGCGCCAAGACCTTTGGCGCGAACCCATCGATCGCAATGTGTTCGGGCTCTTGCGCGAATTCGGCGACGCCGAAATAGCCTCGTTGATCCTGCCGCGTGCGCTCGTGGTGGAAGCGTCCGCCGGCCCGGAATTCGTGATCAAGCCGGGTACCGACGCCGCGCCGGGCCGCGTGGCCACAGTGCCGGCAGTTTCCGTGCGGGCCGAGGTCGAACGCGCCCGCCAGTTGGTGTCCGGCAGCGCGTTTGCCGAACGCCTCCAACTCGTGGAGAGCGGCGACGGCCAGGGGCCTTTTGGCAGCGAACCGTTTCTGGCCCGTCTGCTGGACCACCTCGTGCCCGGCACGAAAGCAGCGGCCAGCGGCGCGCCGCCGGTGACGCTCGTGGCGTCCGATCCCGCGGGCCGAATGGCGCGGCAGTATCAGGAATTGTCTGACTACTCGCAACGGCTGGTGGACGGCGGCCCCCACGTGCGGGCGCAATTCGCGGCCAAGATCAAACGCGCGGAGGGCCTCGGTCCGTTCGTGCAGAGCATGGACGCCTACCGCCACTATTTCCGGGACGAAATCATCGGGGTGTTCGATCGAACGCGCGAACCGCTGTCCCCGCGCACGCGGCTGCGCTTCGACGAGCCGGAGTTCCGCGGCTACGAGGTGACGCTCGAGGTGTTTCCCGAGGTTTTCTTCTACGGCATTCTGCTGATCCCAAAAGACCTGAAGCCGGGCGAGCGCCGCCCCGTGGTGGTTTGCCAGCACGGCTGGAACGGTCGCGCCGAACACGCGGTGACGGGCGACATGACTTCGTATCGAAACTTCGCGGCCGAACTCGCGCGGCGCGGCTTCGTCACGTTCGCGCCCCAACATCTCTATCGCGGCGATAATTTTCGAACGCTGCAGCGCAAGGCGAACCCGCTGAAGAAGTCGTTGTTCTCGGTCATGACGGCGCAGCACGAGCAACTGCTGGCGTGGCTGGGCGGTCTCGACTTTGTCGATCGCGAGCGCGTGGCATTTTACGGGGTGTCGTACGGCGGTAAATCGGCGCTGCGCATCCCGGCGCTGCTGCCGGGCTACGCGTTGTCGATCTGCAGCTCCGACTTTAGCGACTGGATCTGGCGCACCGTCTCCCACCGCTTTGAGAGCGGCTATCTGGCGCATTCCGAGTATGAGATTTTCGAATTCAATCTCGGCAGCACCTTCAACTACGGGGATCTCGCCGCGCTGATTTGTCCGCGGCCCTTCATGGTGGAGGATTTTCTCCACAGCGGATTGCAGGAGGAATACAGCGCGGCGGAGTACGGCCGCGTGCAGTTGCTGTACCACAATTTGGGCATTAGCGACCGGACCCGCTGGACGTACTTTGGCGAATTCCGCTCCGGCGTTCCGTTCACGCACCGCGCGACGTTTGACTTCCTGCACGCGCAACTGCGGTGGCCGCTTCGTCGGTAATCCCCCTGCCGGAAGTTTCGCGTTTGCCGCTGGCGCGCCTGCAATTCACCTTATCCTCCGCCTCCGCTGCGCCCCTCAGTTCAACCTGTCGGGTTCCTCCACCGCATTTTGTTCTCTCGTCCCATGAGCTGCCCTTCCTTTCCTTCTTCATCCCGGGTGGCCCCACGCGGCGCCGTGCCGGTTCTCGCGTTGCTCGCGCTGGCGTGCAGCGGCCTGGCGGGAACGAACGCCCGCGCGGCGAACGCCACGCTGCAGTCTCCCGGTCGCGGCAGCGCCGGCCGGCCCGCCGTCGTTACATCGTCGTCCCCAACCCCGGCCGCTCCGAAGGAGGAAGCAAGGCCGCATCCCCGCTTTACGTCTGAGGTCCAGGCCTTCGTCGAAAACTTCAAACCCGGCGGACACGATCTGACCGGGCAGATCACGCTGCTGCCGCCCCAGGAAAGCCTCAAACGGTTGCGCCCCGCTGACGGATATGTGGTTGAGCTCGCGGCGCAGGAGCCGGTGATCACGCAACCGATCGACCTGCGCTTCGACGCCCGCGGCCGGCTGTGGGTGGTGCAATATCGGCAGTATCCCTTTCCGGCGGGAATGACGGTCACCTCCTACGATCAATATCTTCGCACCGAGTTCGACCGGATCTCGCCCCCGCCGCCGAATCATTATCGCGGGGCCGACAAGATCACGATCCTGGAGGACACCGACGGCGATGGCGTCTACGACCGGCACAAGGATT
>JBEENF010000223.1:0-6459 GCA_041192325.1 Verrucomicrobiota bacterium | reverse complement strand
GGCTTCATCGGCGGCGCTTTCGTCGCGCATCGGATCGCCAGCTGTGCCGCCGCTCGCTGTTTCCAGAATGCTTAGCGGTAAGTTATTTTCCCGCACAAACTCGGTCTGATCCGCCAGGGCTTGCAACCTCTTCTTCCAATCCGGCCCGAGCAGTTCCGACCAGTCCGTCGTGCCGTTCTTTAGAGCGGCTGCGATAGCATTCTGCGCATCGAGTTCGTTCACTTCCGGCATTGTTGGCCACGTCCATGAGATTGCGCGCTCCCACTTCACGGACAGCGGCTTGATAATGCGCCGCCGTTGCGCCCAATTCAGCACGCGGATTGCCGTCCAGTCCGCCACGGTGCGCTCAATGTGCTTTTGTAGCCAATAGAACGTCACCCACGTCATAATCATATCGCCGCGGAAAGCGGTGTAACTGGAATCGGCGCGCAGGATCGTGTACGCCCGCGCCAGCCCGAGCGCCGCACCGCTGTATCCGTGGACGGCTTCAAGAAACGGGGCGAGCGCAGAGTTCGGATGGTCAAGCTTTGGAAACTCCACCGTGTCCTTCGGGTCAAGGTAGTCCATCAACCCGCCGGTAAACGCGTCGAGCTTGTCGTAGTTTTTCGCTGTGTGCGTGCTCTGGTTCGCCCCGTCAAGTGCCACGTCGGTCGAGGTGCGCCCGTCGTTCTCCGGCAGAAACTCCGGCGCGGATGCCGGGGAGTCCCAGTCCGTCACGGCGTTGTCGCGCTTTACGAATGCGTATTGTTTCGCCGCGCGCTTTGCGCTGCCGAGTTCGCTGGCCAGCATTTCGTACAGGTCGATCAAGTTCGTGCTGGTGGTGATGAGCGATCCGATGCCGCGCCCCTGGTTCAAGCGCCATGGATTTTTAGCGAGACGCGCCTGCCCGCGCTTCCAGATGGTCACGTCCTTTTCGTCCTCGATCACGGTCATGCCGCGCTTGCCTGTCGTGCAGTATCCGAGCACCTGGCCGAATGGACCACGCAGGATTCCGTTGTCTTGCAGCGCGCTGCGATAGTCCGACGCCCTTTCCGACGTCGCAAGGATCTGCTCGGAAACTGGTGCGATCTGGTCCGACTCCCACGTCAGCATCTTGCCGGAATCCTCGATTAGCCCGTCGTCAATCACGCACAGAGCGTCGCCCTCGCGGATCTCGCTTACCAGGATGTTTTGCAGCATCGTCGAGAAATCGCACTCGTCGCGGAAGTCGCAGTCTTTCGACCAAACCTCATTGAACCATGCGGTGGCTTCGTCTCCATCCTCGGTGTTGACGCGAAGTTTGCCGAGTGATCCGACCACGTTGACGCGGAATTGATGCAGCATGCTTTTCGCCGGCGAATAGTTCCGCTCAAGGTCGCGCCCAAGGTTGCACCCGAGCAGGCGCTTGCTCATGTTGTAGAGTTCGCCTTCGCTCTGCGTCTCGCGTGTCGGTTGACGGCGCAGGCGATTCGGCTCCGTGGCGTCGTACTTGGCGAGGATCGCGGCGGCGCGTGTGTATCGCGCCGTCTCGTATGCCATGCGCGCGGCCTTGTGCTCCGCCGCCGCCTGCTGCGCTTTCGTTAGAGTTGTCATGCTGACAAGTAATCGCTCGTTCCGCCGAAATCAGGGGTCACGCGTTTGCGGATATTGCGCTGCGTCAATCTGCGTGCCAGCGTCTCTTCCCGTTTTTCCAGCCACTGCATTTGAGCCTGGCTGTAGGTGTAAGACATATCGCCCAGTGTGAACGATACCGTATCGCGCCGCCCGCCCGATGAGTCGAGCGTGGTCAACTGCTGAATAGCCTCGCGTACTGCGGCGTATTCGAGCGCGTGCGTCAATGCGGCCATGGCTCAACCCTAGGCCGCGGGTGGTTGGCGCGCAAGTGCCGACGCGGGCGCGTGTCCAGAATCTGGACAGAATCACGCTATACGGCGGGAGTGCGGATTTGCGCCTTGTGTCCGCAGCGCCAGCATCGCGCCGGGGACACGCGGAACGCGGCATATCGGCGCGGCCCGCCTATCTTGCGGAACGGGTTGACGCTATGGCATCGCGCGCACACCTCCGCCGGACGGTGCACAACTTGCGTCTTGTCGCTGAGTGGTGCTGGCGGGATGCGGCGGGGTTCCTGCGTTTGCGCGGTTAGCCGAAAGTCCTTGCGCGGTCGTACGAGCGCAGCGCAGGCTTTGGCCCATTTGCGCGGTTGCGATGCGAGGTGCTTTCTTAGACGCTCGATGCGCTCGCCGCGCTCATCCGTGATAAGCCCTTCGATGACGGACCACTTGAGGGCGGTCTGTCGCATGTGGTTTTCGATTTCTCGCGCCGCTTCCATGTCCGGCATAGCCCATAAGATTGCGAGACGATTTGCCCACCGCCCCGCCGGATGAATGACGCGGCCTTGATGCGGCGCGGCGTGAACGTGTCCGCACGTCAGCGGCATGAGATAGGTCCGTCCGCCGCAAAGGTATCCGCACAGCGCCAGCAATTCCTCTTCGCCTCCCCACGCTTCCAGTATCTCGAACGGCTCGCCCATCGCCTTGTACCACTCGCGCCGCATTCCGTAGCACGCACCCATCGGAGCCTGTATCGTGCGCGACTCCGGCTCCGGTCCGGATTCCCACTTCGCAGCGATCCCGAAGTATTCGACGTGCGGCCCGCTGATATCCACCTGCGGCTCTACGGTGTTAATCGCCAGGTACGCTCCGTGATAGACTTCGCCCGCCAGCGGCGCCCAGTTTGCGCTGAGGCTTTGCGTGCTGCAACACGTCACGTCCTTCCGGTGCTTGGCGAGGTGGTGCGCGATCCGTTGAACCCATCCGGCGGGGAACGTCATGTGTCCATCCGTGATGATGACGGTATCCGCCGCGCTCGTAGTAATGCCGTAATGCCGCGCCTGGCCGCACCCGCGCGGCTCGCGCCACCGCGATTCCAGAATGCGCAGTCCAGGTCGCGCCGCCAAACGGTGTGGCTTCTCCCCGAATCGCGGGCTTTCCATGCCGTCGTACACGACGCACACAGGAGACTCGGCAAGCGCCGCCGTCACGGTGCGTTCAAGGTTCGCGGGGATTTCGCCACGACATGCGATGATGATTTCAGTTTTCAATGGGTGTTCTCGACTTTCTTGTTTCAATGTACCGCCGCCTCGCCACCTGTCCGCCCGTCCCGATCCCGCCGTATGCCGCCGCCGCGTATGCCATAACCATCGCGTCCGACAAGTCATTGCGCCCCGGTCTGCGCGTGAATAGCCACTCCATTCCGAGCGGGCCCGGCTTCTTGTCGATCAAGGGTTCCGACAGTATCTGATCCACAAAGTCGCCATGTTCGCCGGCGGGCAGGCTGCACGATCCCGGCGCGCCTGGGGACGTGGCGAACGCGAGCTGCATCACCTCGCGCCAGTAGTCCGCATGCACGACAAGATACTTGCGGCCCTTTTCGTCCGCCGCCATGTGGCACTGTTCGCGCGCGTCTCCCACCCGCGTCTTGTTATTCGGCCTGTAGGACTTCCACCCGGTGCCCTGCGCCGGGATGACGGCGAGCCCGCGGTCGCGCTCTGCCTGTGCGGCGAATGCGAGCGCGTGCCCGCGGTCCCATCCGCGCACGTCATAGGCCATAATGCGGGGGCGGCATGGGCATGTGTCGAGCTTTCGACGGAGCGCGGCCAATCCCGCGAAGACTGCAGCCAGCTTTTGCGCCTCACTCCATTCGGCATTGATGCGGAGTGGATCCACGCCGTACGCCAGAAGGTGCGCCGTGTGATTGCCCTCGAAGCCCACCGTCGCCCAACTGATCCCGTATGACGGATTGATGTCGGCCCCGGTTGCCACGAAATGCACGCCGGGGGGCGTCTCCCAGAATGGGCGGTGCGTGACGTGTGCGGACATGCTTTCGCGGGTCAGGCGGTAGGGCGCCATGGATACCGGGTCAACGGGGCGCTGCTGCCGTTCCGCCATGAACGCCTCATGCCCCATGCGGTGATACATGCGGATCACGCCGTAGAACGGGTCTGGGCATTTCTCAGCGCCCTTGAACGCCGCCGGCGCAGATAGCTTCATGCCGCGCGTCATCAGCGCCTTGTTGCGCCGGTAGTACGTCCGGTCCCCCTTGCCGCTCAGGAATCGTTCGTGCCACTCCTCCCACGCCGCGCGGCACTTGCCCTTTGCGTCGTCCCACCCGTCCGGCCATGATTCGACGCAGGGGATTCGGAGCGCGTGCCATTCGGGATGCGTCAGGTATCGCTCGCTCACGTCGTTTGCGCTGATGCAGTTGCACGCCATGAGCATCGGCATGTCGCGCCCCGGATCTCCGCAGCCCGCAACATCACCGTCGATCATCTCGACCACGCCCTGCACTTGGATCGGGCTTTTCGCGGTGCCGCGATCCTGCACGTCGTCAAGCATGACGATAGACGGGCGCAGGATGGTTCCGTCTTCCTGCGGGTGATTCAATCCGCGCGGGTTGCCGTTGATCGTCGACCCGCCTATGCAGCCCAGCCGGTCGGGGAGAATTATCAGCCCCTCCCCGATGGTGAGTTGCGCTCCGGTCGGTCCCCCGGTGTCGCGCCATGTCGTCGTCGCCACGCGCTGCGCCACGCCGCGGGAGTGCCGAAACGGGGCGGTGTATTCGGGGTAGTCTGCGGACAGCACGTCGTTGAAACAAAGCGCAGACTTCCAGAACCGGAACGCCCTTTTCTTCGCCGTCTCCTGCCACGGGATGCACACCGGAAACCTGTGGCGCCCGCTCAACGCCAGGAAGAGAATCATGCCCCAAAGGATCGCGGACTTGCCGATGCCGCGTTCCGCCGCCACCACGAACCGCCCGCGCGTCTCGGTAGCCTTGATGACGCCCGCCACGATTTCGACATGCGGGCGCTCGAATGGGCGCGTGTACGTGCCGGCCAGGTAGAAGCGCAGCCATGCTACGGGGTCCGCCTCCAGCCGCTTGCGCCGGTCGGGGTCTGCCGGCGGCACGCGGTCTACCTTGCTGCGCTCCGCCGTCACCTGCGTGTGCCGGTCGCTGCTGCCGAGCTTGACCTTCTCGCGCTTGACGGCCCGCGCCGCCTTGCCGAACGCGCGGCCCTTCAATGCCGCCGTCTTCTCTTCCGGCGTCATCTTGCGCCCGAGGACCGCTTCGATCTCGTTGTTGCCCGAGCCGTTGCGGGCCAGCGCGGAGATTTGTTCGAGGGTCAGGGTTGGCATGGTTGCCCCCCGTGAGGATGGAGCGCCGGGGTCGGGGTTGCACCGCCCTTTCCGTCCTGGTCGGACGGCGTGTCCTGTGTGTCACTTCCGGCGCGTTTCGGGTATGGCTTGGCGAGGGGCATGATACGCTTTCGCATTTCGGCGTCAAGGGGCATCAGGTATCGCCACTTGTCGAGTTGTGGAACGACTATGCAGTCTGAAGGCGTCGGGACTTTTCGCACAGTCCCGAATTGCGGCTTGAATCCTGAAACTGAAACTTGCCGCTGGTGAAGCTCTTCCCCGTCCTTCGTGATGTACTTCGGCGTGCTCTTACTTTTGCCGCTGAATACCCATCCTCCAGCCTGATAAAGCGTCCCGATATGCCCTTGATTCTCGTCTGCGAACGACACGCAAAGGCGGAGTCCGATCTCCTTTTTCCGCAACAATGAAACCGCAATCGCGACAATGCGACTTGCCGGCGTGACGTGCTGATCTAAAGCCACGCGCGTCAACTCGCATGTCTCAATGTCTTTCAGCCCGTACGGCTTTCCGAGATTCTTGTTTGCACCGCGAGAAAATAGAACGCACCCGATAAACCTACTGCTTTCCCACACTCCAATTTTCACCACTGGCGGGCATGGCATCGAACGCGAATAGTGCCAATGCTCAACGGCGTACTTCGCTGCCGCATGGCCGCACCAATCCAGTTTCAATTCAGGGCGTGAATTCATGGTGGCACTTCGGGCAAATGACGGGCGCTTTCTGGTCAAGGCGTCCTTGTTCATCTTCGCTCACGGGTTGGAATTGAGTTGCCAACCGTTCCCGTTCCGCTGCATCGAACCCAGTCAGGTCCGCGAGCAACTGCCCGCTGTCCGTCGCCTGCCCGCAGTCCAGTTCCGCGAGCAGGTCCTTGAGAAGCGCGGCGTCGTCTTGACCGCGCCGGCCAAAACGGTTCGCGGCCAGGAGCGCGGCGTGGGCTTTGTCTTCCGGCCAGTCAACGACTCTGACGGCGTAGCGCCTGCCGTCGCGCTCGATCCAGCCGCGGGCGACGGTGCCGTCGGGTTCCGGTGCCGGGAGGTCATGGACGTCCAGATTGCCGCCCTCGAGGACCGCGCTGCGCTGGTGTCCGCCGATGAGCAGACCAGTGCGCCGGTTGACAATCACGGCGGACAGATCCCCGAACTCGGCAAGGGCGGCCCGGAGCGCGGCCTTTGTTTCGGCGTCAAGCGTGTTGGGATTCTGCGGGTCGGGGGTCAGGTTCATTGCTCGTTTCCTTTCTCACGTTTGCGAATCACTATAATGTGGCGAT
>JBEENF010000222.1:0-6480 GCA_041192325.1 Verrucomicrobiota bacterium | reverse complement strand
CGGCTGGGACCCTCTTCGTTGACCGTCGCCTCGTTGATGATGGCTTTGTTTATGGTGACCATGTCCGGCCGATTTGCGCCCGCCATGACGATGATCGCCAATGCCGTCGAATCGCGTTATCGGGGCGGTTTCATGAGTGTGAACTCGGCGCTGCAACAAGCGGCCAGCAGCGTGGCCACGGTTGCATCGGGTTGGTTTGTCACGCGGGATCCGTCCGGCCATCTGCTAGGCTTCCCCACCCTCGGTTACGCCTCCGTGGGATTTTTTATTTTGACCGTGCTGCTCGCCGCCCGGCTTCGCTCCGCGGCGCCCCATGTGTCGCTTCCGGCGAAGAGAAGCGTCATCCGATCAGCCACCAGCGAAGCACCCGTTTGAGGCGCGCCGCCCCCTTTCCTCCCGTGTCCACCGCCACTGCCACCGATCCTGCCGCCTCCTCCGCACCGGCCCTGCGGCGACCCGAATTGCTCGCCCCCGCCGGCGACTGGGACTGCGCGCGCGCCGCAGTCGAGAACGGGGCGGACGCGATTTATTTCGGCCTGGAGCGCTTCAACGCGCGGATGCGCGCGAAAAATTTTACCCAAGCTGACCTGCCCGCGCTGATGGAGTTTCTCCATCGCCGCGGCGTGCGGGGATATGTCACTTTCAACACGTTGGTTTTTCCCGACGAGCTGGCCGATGCGGAAGATTATCTGCGCACGATCATCGCCGCCGGGGTTGACGCCGCGATTGTGCAGGACGTGGGGATTTGCCGGCTGATCCGGGCGCTCTCCCCCGATTTTCCGACTCATTGCTCGACTCAGATGACGATCACGAGCGCGGCCGGGGTGGAGTTCGCCGGCGATCTGGGAGCGCAGCTGGTGGTGCTGGCCCGCGAAAACTCCCTCGCAGAAATCGCCAAGATACAGGAAGCCCAGACCGGCGCGCGTTTGCCACTGGAAGTATTTGTGCATGGCGCGCTGTGTGTAGCCTATTCCGGGCAGTGCCTCACCAGCGAATCCCTGGGTGGAAGATCGGCCAACCGGGGCGAATGCGCCCAAGCGTGTCGATTGCCTTACGATCTCATCGCGGATGGCGAGCAGGTCGAGCTCGGCGACCGGCGCTATTTGCTCAGCCCGCAGGATCTGGCGGGCATTGACGTGCTGGCTGATCTGATACGCGTCGGGGTGAGCTCGCTGAAAATCGAAGGCAGACTTAAGTCGCCCGAATACGTCGCCAGCATTACGCGGGTCTACCGCCAGGCGCTCGACCGCACCATCCGTGAAGCGGAGGCGAAGGCGGGTGGTTGCCCTTTGCCGGCAGAGCCCGGACCGGCCAATCCGGCGGCGAAATCCGGCGGCCCGACGGGCGCGAACTACGAGCTCCAGATGGCGTTTTCACGTGGCCTGTATCCTGGTTGGTTCCGCGGCATCAACAATCAGGAGCTGGCGCATGCGCGCTTCGGCACCAAGCGCGGCGTTTTTCTCGGCCAGGTTGACGAGGTTATCGGCGAATCCGTGACGCTCCAATTGTCGGCGCCGGTAAAGCCCGGCGACGGCATCGTATTCGATGCCGGCAAACCCGCCGAACGCGAAGAGGGCGGCCGCGTGTACCAAGTGGAACGAGCCACCCAACCCGACCGCACCACGTTGCGCTTTGGCCATGGCGACATCGACTGGCGGCGGGTTCATGCGGGCCAGTTGGTTTGGAAGACCAACGACCCCGCGCTCGATCGCGAGGTGCGCAGCACCTTCGAAGGCGACGTTGTGCGCTTCCAACGCCCGATCAGCCTGGAACTCCACGGCCGCGTCAGCACGCCGCTCACTTTGATGGCCCGCGACGGACTCGGACACGTCGCCCGAGTGGAGTCGACGGTGCCACTCATGGCCGCGAGTCGCCAACCCCTCGACGTGGCGCGACTGCGCGAACAACTCGGCCGGCTGGGAGGAACCCCGTTTCGCTTGGATGGACTTCAATCTTTCATCGAGGGCGATGTGATTCTGCCTGTCAGCGAACTGAATCGCATGAGACGCGACACGGTCTCGGCGCTCGATCACCTGCGGCGCCAACCGAAACGGTGGCGGCTCACGAGTGCGCCCACCACAACGGCGCTGGCGCCGGTCCGAAACGCGGGCGCCGCTGGCGAGGCGATCCCTGCCAGCCCCGAGCTGATTGCGGTCATTCGTCTGCTCGAGCAACTGGATGCCGCGTGGCGGGCAGGGGCGCGCACGATTTATTGCGAATTCGAAAATCCGAAACACTACCGCGCCGCTGTGCAGCGCTTTCGGGAATTGCAGGCGGCGGAAACCCCGGAGAGCCGGGCGGTTGGCCCGTCGAGCATCTGGGTGGCGCCTCCCCGGATCTTCAAGCCGGGCGAAGAATGGATCCTGAAGCAGGTTCGCTCCAGTGAGGCTGATGGATATCTGGTACGAAACTACGACCATCTGGTGTTTTTCGCGACAGAGCGGAAGCGCGGCGACTTCTCCCTTAACGTGGCCAATTCCCTGACGGCCGATTTCTTTCTTCGCCGCTATGGACTGCAGCGTGTCACGGCGAGCTACGACCTCAACATCCACCAGCTCGAGGGCCTGCTCCAGACCTTTCCGGGCGTGAATCTGGACATCACAATCCATCAGCGCATGCCCATGTTTCACATGGAGCACTGTGTGTTTTGCGCGTTTCTTACCACGGGCAAAGATTATCGCGACTGCGGCCGCCCGTGCGATACCCGCCGCGTCTCGCTGCGCGATCGAATGGGCGCGGAGTTGCCGCTAAAGGCGGATGCCGGCTGCCGCAACACGGTCTACAACAATCGGGCTCAAACGGGCGCGGAGTATGTCGCCCGTTTAAGAGAGCTGGGCGCCCGAAGCTTTCGAGTCGAATTCGTAAATGAAACAGCGGACGAGGTCACGCGCACCCTCACGCGCTACCACCGGCTCCTCCAAGGCGAAATTACCGGGGCGCAGCTTTGGCAGGAGCTGAGGCTGCTGAATCAACTTGGGGTGACGCGGGGACAAATGGAATCGACCCCACAGCTCCCCGCCAAAAAGCGCTGAGGAAGGAGGCCGGTCGAAAGTCCGGCCGTTCCGGATGACGGGACGATCAATCCCGGCCGCGTTGAACCAGCGCACCGACCAAGATGCCCACGCCCAAGGCGATGCCGAGTGAATAATATGGATACTGCCGGATTGTCTCATCCGTGTACTTTGCGCCCGCCACCACGTTTTTCCGCGCGTTGAGGTACACTTCACCGAGTCGTTGCCGGGCGCTTTCGAGGCCGTCCTTGATCTCGGCGAGCCGGCTCGACGAGCGTTCGGCCATGGGGCCGGCAATCATGGCTTCGGCTTCGGCCATCAGCCGGCTGATATGCTGAATGAGTTGTTCGGGGGTTTCAGTGCTGGCAGTGCTGTCGTGACGATTTTTCATGGTGGGGAGGAATGGAATTGAAATTGCGGCGCAGAATGGCGCCGAACTCGTAAGACCCCACTGTTCGCCCGGCGTGCCATAAACCGGGCAGTTAAATCGAGTTCGGGCGCCTGCCTCCGCGTCTACGCGTGCCTAGGCAACAAAAAGTAGAATTCGCTGCCCTCTCCCGGTCGGCTGTGACACGCGATCGAGCCCCCGTGAGCGACCACAATTTCCCGCGCAATGGCGAGGCCGAGGCCCGCCCCTGGCTTTGCATTCCGGTCCGGCGCGCGGTAAAAACGTTCAAACACGCGTCCCATGCTCTCCGCTGGAATTCCCGGACCTTGGTCCCGCACGCTAAACCGAATCATGGACCCTGCTTCGGGTCCCGCGCTAAACGCTATTATGCCGCCTGCCGGCGAATATTTCGAGGCATTGGTCAGCAGATTCATGAAGACATGCCTAATGCGCGCCTCATCCACATTGATGGTGGCGCCGCTCAGCTCGGGCGAGATAACAACCGCGAGGCGCTGCCCTGCCGCATCAATGAACGGGTGCGCCTCCCCGGCAATCCGACGCAGTAATGCCGCCACCCCGATTTCCGACCGCTCCAGTGCAGACGCGCCGCTTTCGAGGCGGGTGAGATCAAGCAGGGTTTCAAGAATTCGCAGCAGCCGATCCGCATCGTTACGCGCGTCCTCGAGCAACTCCCGTTGCTGCGGTGAAAGCGCGGTGAGATTTTGTTCGAGCAACAGATAGAGCGCCATGCGCAGGCTCGTGAGCGGCGTGCGCAACTCGTGGCTGACGGTGCCGACCAGATTGGTCTTCGCGTCATCCAAGAGCCGAAATTTCGTGACGTCCTGAAGAATGATCGCCGCCCCCTTGAACTCGGTGAGCTTGTCCCCGATCGCGAGGATGCGGGGAAGATAGTGTCGATCCTCGCGCCCGACCCGGAAAGTCACCGCGCAGCCATAATCCGTGGGCGCATAATGCTCTCCTTTGGCCAGCACCTCCGCCAGCGGATCCGCCAGTGACGGGGGAAAGCCCCGGGCAAAATCCGGCGTCCGGGCGAGCAACTCAGCGGCCGGGTTGCGCACCTCGTGGGTACCGTCCCGGCCCACCACGAACACGGGATCCGGTACGGACGTGAGGGTCGCCTCCATGGTACGTTGCGCGCGCAACACCCGGGCCAAGGTGGCATCCCGATAGGATCGGAGTTTCGCGGCCATCGTATTGAACGCCCGCGCGAGTTGGCCCAGTTCGTCGCGCGAGTACTCCGGCACTTCACGTTCGAGGTCGCCGTCCCCCAGCGCAACCGCGGAGGCGGTGAAAGCCTGGATCGGCCGCAGGATCGAGGTTGCGAGTCGCCAAGCCAGAAACAGCGAAAGTGCCACGCCCCCGGCGATATTGACCAGCATCAACCGCACAGTGGATTCCGCCATGCGTTCCACTTCCACGGCGGTTTGCTGCGCCGCGGCAAAGTCGCGCCGGGTGAGATTCTCGATGGCAGAAAGCACGCTACCCAAAGCCGCGGACCGCTCCTGCAGGGTGGCAAGGGAAACCGAACCGCCGGCTTGCAGCAGCCGTTCCCCTTGGGCGGAAAATTGGGCGAAAGCATGGCCCACCAGGTTCACAAACTCGGTACGAAAAGAACCCGCGGACCGCGCCAGTTGCTCGCGCAGTTCGACCTGAAACTCCGCCCGGTTCTGGTTGAAAGCGGCACGGTCCTCCGGCCCCAAAACAGAGGAAGACAACGCCAGATTCATGCGCGACGCCGATTCACGCATTTGCTGGCAGGCAATCACCGCGCGGTAGTTGTTGATCAGGTCGCGCGAGTACGATCCTGCGAGATCGCGACAAACCGAGATCGCATAGACGCCCGTCGCTACAATCAGCAGGAGCAGCGGCAGCAGGCCGAGGTAAAGGCGCGTGCGCAGCATCGCCGAGGGCCGGCTAAAGGAGCCCGAGCTTTTGCCGTTTGCGGTAGAGCGTGGCGGGATCAATACCGAGCGTGCGGGCCGCCTCCTCGAGGTTGCGGGAAACGGCCAGGATCCGGCGGAGGTGCTCGGCTTCAAGTTCATCGATTGTCACCCGCGCACCGACCGCAATCCCGGGCTCCGGTTTCGCGCCAAACTCCTCCGGCAAGTCCTTGAGTTCAATTACTTCGCCGCCCGCCAGAATGACCGCGCGTTCGATGACGTTGCGCAATTCGCGGAGGTTGCCGGGCCAGCGATAGCCCGCGAAAGCGTTCAACACCGCGGGGGAGAAGCCGGTTATTTGCTTGCTGAGCCGCGCGGCAAAAAATTTTCGATAGTTCTCCGCCAAACGCTCCAGGTCGCCGGGACGATCGCGCAGCCCCGGCAGGGAAATACTGATTACGTTGAGCCGATAAAACAGATCCTCACGAAAGCGGCCCACCTTGATCTCTTCCGCCAAGTTGCGATTCGTCGCAGCGATCACGCGCACATTCGCACGTCGGGGCGCGGCTTCGCCAATCCGCTCGTATTCGCGCTCC
The DNA here is from genome assembly GCA_041192325.1 of Verrucomicrobiota bacterium. GTDB lineage: Bacteria > Verrucomicrobiota > Verrucomicrobiia > Opitutales > Opitutaceae > ER46. Next base: position 584 of record JBEENF010000222.1, on the reverse strand, counting down.
TGCAAGAGCCGAAGGAGCTTGGGTTGGATCTCCAGCGGCATCTCCCCGATTTCATCAAGAAAGAGCGTTCCCCCGTCCGCCGCCGCCACCTTGCCCTGCGTGTCCGCCACAGCGCCCGTGAACGAACCTTTCACGTGGCCGAACAGGTCGCTCTCCAGCAACTCCCGGGAGAGACTGGGGCAACTGACGGTGACAAACGCGGCGTCGCGCTGCGCACTTCGTTTGTGGAGTTCGCGCGCAATAATGCTTTTGCCCGTGCCGCTGGGCCCGAGGATCAGAATATTTGCCGAAGTCTCCGCCGCCTTGAACGCGATTTGGAGAGCGGTTTGCGTGGCCGGCTCCACTGATTCCAAGTCCAGCGGGGGCGACTCGGCGGCCAGTTCAGATTCCAGCGATCGCACCTTCGACTGCAGCGCGCGAGTCTTCTCGATCTTTGTCAGTATGCCGCGAATCTGGTCGGGGGTAAAGGGTTTGGGGACGAAGTCATAGCTACCCCGCCGCATCGCCTCCACGGCGGTCGCAATGTTCGCGTAGGCGGTAAACATCACCACCATGAGCGCCGGCTGGGCTTTCACTAACTTTCC
>JBEENF010000221.1:0-6486 GCA_041192325.1 Verrucomicrobiota bacterium | reverse complement strand
TCTTCGGCCAGGATGTTTCGCCGTTGCGAGCATCTTTGTTCTCGCCCAAGCCATCCCTGCGGCCGCCGGTGTCTCAACCATGAACGGAGGAAAGCTCACTTCGAGCGGTTGTTGGATTCCGGACAAGGTGGAAGAGATGCCACGCCTCAAGGGCGGTCCGCTGTTGCGCCTGCCGGATGGGAAGCTGCTCGCGACGGACCGGTCAAACTGCTGCGTGAGCCCGGATGAGGGGAAAACGTGGACCGAATTCCCGATTTTCTCCGAACCCGGAAAGTATGTGATCGATGCGCAACGCACCCTCGTGCGCACTCGCCGCGGAGTCATCATCCTGGCTTTCGCAAACAACCTGGAAGAAGCCAATATCAAGTGGCAGCAAGCCCTTCTGGATTCTCCCGGGGCGATTCGGCCGACGTATGCGATTCGCAGCCTGGACGGCGGCAAGACCTGGCAGGATCTGCAAAGACTCCACAACGATTACACGGGCGCCATTCGCGACATGATCGAGACCCGCGATGGCAGCGTCGTTTTTACCTCGCAAATGATGCGACATAATCCCGGCCGCAACGTCACGGTGACCTTTACAACCAAGGACGATGGCAAAAGCTGGGTCAGCGGCAATGTCATCGATATGGGCGGAGTCGGTGATCACAGCGGCGTGATTGAGGCCACCATTGAACAACTGCGCGACGGTCGCATCTGGATGTTGCTGCGGACGAACTGGGGAAAATTCTGGGAAGCTTACTCCAGTGATGACGGGTTAACTTGGAAGGACATTCAACAAACGAAGATCGATGCGAGTTCCTCGCCCGGCATGCTCAAGCGGCTGCAAAGCGGCCGGCTGGTACTCGTGTGGAATCGCTATTTTCCGGAAGGTAAAACTGAAGTCCCCCTCCGCGGCGGCGGAGGCAGTTATGCCGAAGTGCCGGCCAGCTGGCAACGCGCCGAGCTGTCGATGATGTTCTCCGGCGACGATGGCAAAACTTGGAGCAAGCCGGTCGTCATCGCCCGTCTGCCTGAAGGGACGAAGGGTTCGGTAACCTACGCCCGCCTTCTCGAAGGAAAGCCCGGCGAGTTATGGATTACGGCCGGATCAAATCCCCTGAAGATTAAATTATTGGAGAAGGATTTCCTGTGACCTGGCAGACCGCGTAACGGTGAACGGAGGGAGTGAAGCGTCAGCGCATCCTCTCTCCGTCCGCCCATGGTTGACGAAAATAAAATGTCCTCTTCATGAAGCGCCGCACTTTCCTCGCCGCTGTAGGTTCCCCGCTCCTTGCCCGTTCCGTGCTAGCTTCCGGGACGGTCCCGATGCGCATTGGCCAGATCGGCACCGCACATCCGCATGCAGCGGCCAAGATGCAGGCCATGCGGTCGCTCCCGGCCGATTGGGAAGTCGTGGGATTTGTTGAGCCGGACATAAAGAAGGCGAAAGCGGTCGCCGCTCCTTACCAAGGTCTTCGATCGCTGATGGAAGAAGAGCTCCTCGGGATGCCGGATGTAAGGGCCGTGGCCGTTGAAACGGGAATCGAAGATTCGTGCGCAACCGCCCTCCGGGCCCTGCGCGCGGGCAAGCACGTTCACCTCGACAAACCAGGCGCGCTCAACCACGAGGAATTCAAAGCCATGCGGCTTGAAGCGGAGAAAAGGGGATTAGCCGTTCAGTTGGGTTACATGCTCAGGTACAATCCCGCCTTCCAAATGTTGTTTCAGGCGGTGCGGGAAGGCTGGCTCGGCGAGATTATGGAAATCGATGCCGTCATGGGAAAACTCGCCCCCGCCGGCCTTCGCGCGGAGATCGGCGCTCTCCCAGGAGGCGGGATGTTCGAATTGGGCGGGCACGTGCTCGATGCGATTCTGATCATTCTGGGGAAGCCGCGCGCCGTCACCGCGTTCAATACCCCCACCCGGGGTGACGGCGTCAAAGACAACCAACTCGCGATTCTGGAATATCCGAAAGCCACGGCTACCGTCCGCATCAACTTCTCCGATCCTTACGGGGCACCCCGGCGACGATTCAATGTGACCGGGACCGGCGGCACGTTTGAAATCATGCCGCTGGAATCCGGCAGCGTGAAGCTCTCCCTCGCCAAGGCCCGCGGAAAATATTCGCAAGGCATGCAGACGCTGCAGCTCGATCTGCCGCGCGGGAAATACGATGAAGAGTTCCGGGATCTTGCCCGTGTAATTCGCGGCGAGCAATCGCTCCGGTGGAACGCTTATCACGACATCGCGGTGCATGAAACCCTGCTCAAAGCCGCGAGTTGACCGGCTCGCCACTGCCCACGGTCACCGGCAAACGGCCAGCGAAGCGCCTTCGTTAAACTGCGGCAGCAACAGCACGGATTTCGCCGGAGTTTCCCGCCAGTCCGAAGCGAAGCGCCGGATGAGGCCTGCAAAAAGCGCTTTCGCGAGCAACGCGTCACTGCGTACATAGCGACTCGGGGTGACGGGCAAGTAGCGCAGGCACGTCTCGTCGTCCCGGCAGAGCAGCGACATGTCGCGCGGGATCTCCAAGCCTTTCGCGGCCAGAACGCTGGCCACCGTCAGGTAGTGGTAAGGATTGACGATGTAGAGCGCCGTCGGCGCGGGAGGTTGCAGCAGCCGGGCGACCAGTCGCTGCAAACTGGCCACTTCACCATCATGTTTAAAAACTTGGGCGGAGGCCTCTTCACCAAACTGGCGCACTCCTTCGAGAAATCCCTGTTCGGTGCGACGGAGACCGGCCCAATCCGTTTCTTCCATGATCAATGCCACCCGGCGATGCCCCTTCCGCAGGAGGACATTGGCTGCGTGGCGCGAGGTGGCCCGCATGTCGGAGTCGACACACGGAAGGTCAACGCCCTCGTGCGCCGTGCCGAAAACCACGGCAGGAATGCGCTTGGCACAAAACCATTCCTGGCAGGCCCGCGTCGCAGTAGCGAGAATCCAGCCATCGTGCGGAAACTGTGCGACCAACCGGGCGAGGGCGACGCTTGGTCGCTGCGAAAAACAATTACGTCCGGTGTGGATCTCCAGTCGGAATCCATTGACGTGAAGCAAATCGCGCAAAATGCCCACGATGTTGGCGAACGGATAGAGGTCTGCCACGGTGGTGGGCACCAGCAAACCTATATGGCGCAGCGACCCGACCGCGGACCGCGCTTCCGGACGTTTCAAGATCTTGGTGTCCATCCCGTGGTTTCGGCGCGCGAGATTCTTGTGACAGAGGATCTGAACGGCCGCGCGGATCGTTCGCCGGCTCACTTGCATGGTCTCGGCCAGCTTGCGTTCGCCTGGCAGACGCTCGCGCAAAATCCCTCTCCGAATATCGTCCTCGAGCGAGCGCGCCACCTGCTGTGAAAGCGTGGAATACCGCGTTGAAGTGGTGAACATCGATTTGATTTTGGATCCCGCCAAGGCCCGGGTCACGGCAAGAATGCCTCGTTTCGGACGCGATTTTGGGGGCCGCTTCGGGGCCATGGCCCGCCAAGTTACAAGGCTGCTGGCGGTGCCGGTGCCCGACGGTCCGAGGCGACGAACACCAGACTGCACAGCATACCAACAGTGATCGTGGTGACACACCCTGTCATGGAGTACCAGAGGAAGGATATCCGCGTTCCAAAGCAGACCCATAACGTCATGCCGAGACCTGCCATCCAACCGAGCAAGGCGCCCCGGGCGGAGGCGCGTTTAAAAAGGATGCCGAGTAAAAACAGCCCCACCAAGGGACCGCCGATAAGACCGATCACTTTGTTGGTCGCTTCCAACAGCGTGCCCAGGCGTTGGACCACAAAAGCGAGGATGATCACGATGGCGCCGTAGCCAAACGTGAGCCAACGCGCGATCTTGAGCTGCTTGTGTTCCGACAGGTCCGGATTACGCCAAAGACGCTGATAAAAATCCACCAAGCTCGCGGACGTCAGGGAATTGATGCCCGCGGAGATGGTGGACATGCTGGCTGCGAATATCGCCGCAATGAAGAGTCCGGGCAAACCGTGAGGCATCTCGTTCATCACGAAGTAAGGCAGAATCTGGTCCGCTTTCGCAATTTTTCCGGATGCAAGAGGATCGCCGTGCACCTGATAAAAAGCGTAGAGCACGAGGCCGGTGCCATAGAAAACCGCGGTGACCGGCAACGTCATGACGAGCTTCAACCAAAGTCCCCTCTGCGCGACTTTCATGCTGCTGGCCGAAAGGTAGCGCTGGACGGACACCTGATCGGTGGCCATCTGCACGAGGTGCATGAAGGCCGCGCCGATCACGAGCCCCCAGAGGGTGAGTCGGACAGTGGGATCGGGACTTAAGCTCAGGTCGAGCCGCCCGCCCTGTTTCCCCAGTTCGATCACCTGATCGACGCCACCCGGCACCCGACTTAGGGCAACCAGCGTAATGGCAAGCTGCCCGCCAAATAAAACGACGAGTTGCATCACGTCCGTCCAGATCACCGCGCGCATCCCGCCAAAAGTCGTGTAGATCGTCGTCAACAACCCGGTGCAGAGAATCGTAAACCACAGCGGCATCCCCGTCGCCTGCTCCAACGCCAGAGCCGGCGCATACGTGGCGGCCCCCAGCCACAACAACACCCGCATGATAAACGAAGCCGATGCGAGCGTGCGCAGCTGGACCGAGAAACGTTCCTCAAGGTACTGATAGGCGGTAAAGAAACGCGTCTTGTAGTAAACCGGGATAAAAACCACCGCCGTGAGGGGCGTCGCGATGAAGAACGCCATGTTAACGAGGTAGTAAACCGGCCCGCTGGAATAACCTTCGCTCGGCGCGGCCAGGAAACTGATGCCGGAGAAGAGCGAGGCGAGGATGGTCATCGCCACGATCACGCTTCCCATCGTGCGGCCCGCCAGAAAGTACTCATTCAAATCCCGCTGTCCCTTGATGAAGAGTGTCCCGATCGCCACGGTTGCCACGAGGTAGACGACAAAAACAGCGTAGTCGAGGAACGAGAAATGCTCGGAGAGATGCATCATGGGGGAAAACTGACCGGGGAACGGGGATAGGCTTCAGCAACGGACACGGATTAATCCGCCAACGAACAAATCTGGACACACCCCGCAAAGATTCGCCTGCCGGGTTGACGACCCGATCGGCAAATACCCAACCGGGCGGCGTGAATGCGAAAACGTACCAGACTGAAGACGGGGCGACTGAACAGGGGATTTTTCATGCCCGACGTGAGAGTCACTCCCTGTTCCTCGATGTCAATAGGACTCGGAAATGAACAAAAGTTAACATCCAACGATCGGCAGCAAGCCCCTGCTTCAAACGGCTCTTGGCCGGCTTCTGCGCTAACCGCATGCGGCTCGAGGAACCCAGCGGCGACCTCGCTGCCGCCGCCGGTCTTACTCATTTGACGCGGCGAAAGAGGTCGAGAATTTGGTCGGTGATCTTGCTACTCGCCTCCTTCTCCACTCGGTTCGTTCCCAGCCAGGTTTCATATCCGCCCAGCTCCACTTGATCCGGCGTGGGCAGGTAACCGTAGCCACCGTTCGCGAGCTCGATCGTGAACGTGTCCTTGAACGGACTTTTCGCTTTTATCTCCAAGCCCGTCGCCGTGAACGTCTCAAAAGGAATCGCGGCAACGCCCAAATCTCCGATGCGGAAGGTCTGCAGTATGACCGACACCTGCTCAGGCCAGTCTTTGGCGTAAATGGTGCGGTGGGCGTAATCGATTTCCCTCTGATGGATCGGAGATGTCGTGGGCGGACGGGCGAGGATTTCACGCGCACGCTGGACCATCTCCGGCGTGGGGTGACGCATGCCCAACGCGAGCTCCGTTTGCGCTGCTTTCAGTTCCACCCAATCGCGATGCGGCGTGGCACGCTGCACGCGGAGTACCTCTTGCGCGACGTCGTTGGCCACGATGCGAATCCTTTCGTTGGCGGCATACGTGCGCGTCGGGGCCGGATTGAAGCCATAATCATTGTTCGTCACATCCCCGCAGGGACCGTTAGCCATGATGCCGACAAAGGGGGGATTTTGGCGATCTCCTCCAATCAGTTCTTGGATCCGGTCAGCGAAAGCGCCGAAATAATCGGCGGAAATTTGACCGGCCCCTACGCCGCCCACGTAGTGCAGCCAGTAATTAGCGAGTAACGCAATGGGCCGGCCGCTGGTTGACTGGACCGAAATAAAATAAACTTCCGGGTTGGTTGGCCCAGCAGGTTTCAGTCGATCCGGGCGATTGCCGGGATTCATCACCACCCGATCCTGACCACCAAAAGGGTTCACCGCCGTGCTGCCCTCTTTCAGCAACCAGCGCCGGTTGAAAACCTGGTGTGGCACCTGTCCACTGCCCCAGGCGATGCGGGCCGGCTCGAGATTGTTCACCGCCCGGCGAATTCCGTCGGCGATACGCCGCGCCAAAAATGTCTGGTACTCATCCAACGTCGTGCGGAAGGCAAAAGGCGTCGAACCTCGCGCGCTCACCGCGGAATGGGTGTGGGTCGCCGACATCATCATGTTCTCGAGCGGCAATTTGATCGCCTCGTGCAC
>JBEENF010000220.1:0-6494 GCA_041192325.1 Verrucomicrobiota bacterium | reverse complement strand
AGGAGTTCGACGAGCGCCGGCTGGCCGATCAGTGGGAAAATGCCCATTTCAAATCCATCAAACATCCAGCCGAGGAACGCGGCTGCGAGGGTCATGTACTTGGCTCGATTGGATGCAGGCTTCGCTTGGTGGGGAGCGGAGTTTGAAGGGGAATTAATCATGCAATTGAGTGATTTTGAGGCTGGGGGGACGTCGAGGTATGCAGATGGAGTGGAGTCGGGCCAAGGTGATTTTCCCCGTCAGAGGAAAAATTACGGCTGCTGGGTCGACGCTCAGCCCGCTGATGTTGCGTCGTCAATGCTTCTGTCTCTCCAAGCGCATAAATCACCGCCGCACCGCCCCGGAGAGGAACGGTCTCCCGAGGCCACGGGGTGACGCTAAAGTAGATCCGCGCGACGGCGGGCTGCCCGGATCGTTCTCTCAATCAACAGGGCAAGCGTCAATTTTCCCAGTCCGCCCGGAACGGGCGTAACGTAGGCCGCGCGAAGCCCCGCGGTCGCCGCCACGTCTCCGACGACGGTGCCGGCGGGACCGGGATTCAAGCCGGTATCAATCACCATGACGCCGCGTTTCAGCCATTCGGTTCTGATGAATTCAGCCCGACCGATGACGGTGGCCACGATGTCCGCCGTCGCGACGCGCTCGCGCAAATCGGAATCGTCGGCGTCGGCTCGCGTCACTCGGGCGCCCAAACGCGTCAACAGGAGCGCAAGCGGAGAAGCGACCAGATCACCGGATCCGATCACCAGTGCGGAACGGTCGGCTACGGGCGGGGAATATTCCTGCAGGACGAGCCGGGCGGACTCGACAACGCACGGCCAGTTGGTCGCGGCTTGGTGCTGCAAATGCGCGAGGTTGGTCGAGGTCGTGATGTCGACATCTTTGCCGGGAGGAATGGCATCGAAAGCGGCGCGGCCGTCGAGGTGCGCCGGAAGGGGATATTGCAATAGGATGCCGTCGACGGAGTCGTTATTGCCCAACGCAGTCAGTTCCTGCACGAGCGCGGCCGTGGTTGTGTCACCGGGCAGACGCTTCAGGAGCGTCACGATGCCGAGGTCAGCGCAGGCGAGGCGTTTTCTTTCGAAATAACGCGCCGCCAGTTCGTCGCCACCGACCAGCACGACGGCAAATCCCGGTATGACCTGAGTTGTTTTCCGCAATTTGGCGACCTGCTCCCGGCCGGCCGCCAGAATTCGATCGGCCAAAACTTTTCCGGACAGGATCGTGGGTGCGATTTGACTCATGCACTGAAACTTACCCACGCTCGGCCGCAGAAACAAACCGCCGCCGCCTTCGGCTCGATTTGCGATTCCCGCCCGCCGTTTTCCAACCTTGATCCACGAAGTTCGATATCAAATTTGTGCATGAAGTCCGTGCCCTCCGACCTCCAAATTGCCCGCCAGGCCAGCTTGCGTCACGTCCGCGAAATCGCGGGGCGCCTCAACATTCCGGAGGACGATCTGCACCCTTTCGGCAAATACAAGGCGAAGGTCTCCCTCGATTTTTGCCGGCGAGCGCAAGCCAATCGGCCCGGCAAGCTGGTGTTGGTGACGGCGATCTCGCCCACGCCGGCCGGCGAGGGCAAGACCACCACGACGATCGGTTTGGGCGACGCGCTGAACCGGATCGGCAAGCGCGCGACCATCTGCCTGCGTGAACCCTCCCTGGGGCCGTGTTTCGGCATGAAGGGTGGGGCGGCGGGCGGGGGGTATGCCCAAGTGGCGCCGATGGAGGACATCAACCTGCACTTTACCGGCGATCTCCACGCCGTCACCACCGCGCACAATCTATTAAGCGCGCTGGTCGATAATCACCTCAAGCACGGCAATGCGCTGGGACTGGATCCGTCGCGCGTCGTTTGGAAGCGCGCGATCGACATCAACGATCGCGCGCTGCGCCAGATCGTCGTCGGTCTCGGCGGCGCCGGCAATGGACCGTGTCGCGAATCGGGTTTTGATATTACCGTGGCCTCCGAGGTCATGGCCGTTTTCTGCCTTGCCGAATCGCTGCACGAACTGCGCGAGCGTCTCGGCCGGATCATCGTCGGCTACACCCGCGACAAACGGGCGGTCACTGCGGCGCAACTGAAAGCGCATGGGGCGATGACCGTTTTGCTCCGGGACGCGCTGGCGCCGAATCTGGTGCAAACGCTGGAGCACACGCCGGCGTTCGTGCACGGCGGACCGTTTGCGAATATTGCGCATGGCTGCAACAGCGTGCTCGCCACCAAGCTGGCGCTCCGGCTCAGTGACTACACCGTGACGGAGGCCGGCTTCGGCGCCGATCTTGGCGCGGAAAAATTTCTCAACATCAAATGCCGGCAGGCGGGATTAAAGCCGGACGCGGTCGTCGTCGTGGCGACAATCCGGGCGCTGAAATCGCACGGCGGAGTGGAAAAGGCCGACCTCTCGAAGCCCGATACGGCGGCAGTCGCGGCCGGATTGCCCAATCTCGAAAAACATTTGGAAAATATCCGGCAGTTTGGCCTGCCCGCGGTCGTCGCCATCAACGGTTTCGTTTCCGACACGGCGGAGGAAATGCGGGTGATCGAGCAGTTCTGCGAGCGGCTGGGCGTGCCGGTGGCGCCGGCCACGCACTGGGCCAATGGCGGCGCGGGGGCCGAGGCGCTCGCGCGTCAGGTGGTGGCCACGGTGGAGCGCGGCGCCGCTGATTTCAAAACCCTGTATGCGAACGAATTGCCGCTGTGGGAAAAGGCGCGCGCGGTCGCGCAGAAAATCTACGGCGCTGACGATATTAACGCGAGCGCGTCGACGCGCGCGAAAATCGAGGAGCTCGAGCAAGCCGGTTTTGGTCGCCTGCCCGTCTGCATGGCGAAGACGCAGTATTCCTTCTCGACCGATCCGACGCTGCGAGGCAGGCCGCGCAATTTCACGGTGACGATCCGCGATGTGAAACTCTCGGCCGGCGCGGGATTTTTGGTCGTCCTCACCGGTGACATCATGACGATGCCGGGACTGCCAAAGGTAACCGCGGCCGAGCGCATCGACATTGACGAAAACGGCGAGATCATCGGGCTGTCGTAGCCGCAACGCGGCGCTTCAGTGGAAGGGGGGTCGCACCTGATTTTCCGCCTGTGCGCGCGCCCTTCCGCGTTGACCGCGCGGGGCCATGTCGCACGTTGAACGTGTGCTTTCGCCGGTCTCTTCATTGCCCCGCCTGCGGTCCTTGCGATCTTCCTTTCGCGTTATGCTCATCGCGGTCGCGGGATTGCCGGGTGTTCTGTTCCTCCGCGGCGCTGACCCGGCTGTTTCCGCCCCACCGGCACGCGCCGACACGGAAAAAATCCGGGTCGCGATTGTGGACAATGCGGCGTACCCTCCGGTCCACCGCGCCGGCTACAACGGCGTGGCGGAGTTGGCCCTGCCCGGCGGAACGAACGTGTTTGTTCCCGCCGTATCGGGGCTGAACCTGGAACATTTTTTCAGCGGGGATCAGGCATCGTTTGCGTGGCACCTCTTCGAGCCGCGGCAGGCGCCGATGACTTTGACTCGACACTCGCCGACGCGCGTCGAGTTGCAGCAGGAACGCACCGAACACTGGCCGTTGCGCAGTCGAATGCTGTTCGAGGTGGCGGGCGATGCGATTGATCTGACCTACTTCGGGCGCCCGCTGGCGAATGCCTGGAGCAAGCACGGGTATATCGGCATTTTTTTTGCCTCCTACATCCAGGCGCCGACGGACATGTCGATCCAGTTCATCGGTCGGTCGCGCGCGGGGGCGGGTGAAACGCGGGCGCGCTGGATCAAGCATCTCCCGCCCGGGCACGGCGTCGCCGCCAACCACCGTCCCGTCGGAAGCAACTGGGACCCGCCCATGGACGAAGGCTTCAACGTGAAGCTGGCCAAGGGCATCTCGGACCTGGAATACGCTTACCCCTTTTATTTTGGCCGTTCGGGCGAAAACGTCCTCGTGTTCATGTTTGAAAAACCTCGCGCCAACCGGGAAGTGCGCTTCGCGCAGTCTCCGTCCGGCGGCGGCGCGGGCAATCCCGCCTGGGATTTTATTTTCTTCGAGCGCGACTTCGCCGTGAACCGGGAATTCTCGTTCCGCATGCGCACGGTTTATCGCAAGTTTACCAGCGTCGAAGACATCGTGCTCCTCTACGAACAGTGGTCCGGCGACAAGGTGGTTCGTCCGCGCAACTGACCACCGGGCAATAGCCCGTGTCGCCCAAGGGTTGCGCGGTTCCCCCGCCGCGCTCTCCCGATCGTCGCGAGCACCGCGGAGCCCGACTACAGCAGCGAACCCTGATCGCCGCCGACTGCCGACTTGAGCCCCACCGCGGCATAACCTTTTGCCGTGAGAACGCGGCCCTGCGGCGTGCGTTGCAGATAACCCTCCTGAATGAGAAACGGTTCGTGCACTTCCTCGAGGGTTTCAGCTTCCTCGCCGACCGCCACGGCGATCGTGCTCATCCCCACCGGGCCGCCGCGATAATTTTCGGCCATGATCCGCAGCATCCGCTTGTCCATTTCGTCGAGTCCCGCGGCGTCGATTTCCAGCAATTCCAGCGCGGCGGCGGCCACTGGCTGGGTGATGCGCCCCTGCGCGCGCTGCTGTGCGAAGTCGCGGCAGAAATTGATGAGATTGTTGGCGACACGCGGGGTGCCCCGGGCGCGCTTGGCAATTTCCTGCGCGCCGCCGGTGTCGATCTCCACCTGCAGCAATCCGCAGCTGCGGCGCACAATGCCCTCGAGCGTGGCGTGATCGTAATAATCGAGCCGCGTTTGCAGCGTGAAGCGCGAGCGCAGGGGCGCGGTGAGCAGGCCGCTGCGCGTCGTGGCGCCGATCAGCGTGAAGCGCGGGATCGACAGCCGCACGCTCCGGGCGTTGGGCCCCTGGTCGATCATGATATCGAGGCGGAAATCCTCCATCGCGGAATAGAGGTACTCCTCGACCGTCTTCGGGATCCGGTGGATTTCGTCGATGAACAGGATGTCGCCCTCCTCGAGATTCGTGAGCAGGCCGGCGAGATCGCCGGCCTTTTCCACCACGGGACCGGATGTGATGCGCACGTTGCGGCCGAGCTCGTGGCCGAGGATAAAGGCGAGCGTGGTCTTGCCGAGGCCGGGCGGCCCGGAGAGCAGGATGTGGTTGAGCGCCTCCGAGCGTTTCCTCGCGGCGCCCACCATCACCTGCAACCGCTCCACGGTTTTCGCCTGGCCGGTGAAGTCGGAAAAAGACAGCGGCCGCAGCGCGGCTTCAACTTGCGACACGGGCGCAGCCAGAGCAGTCGTGATAAAACCCAGACCCTTGGCGGTGGAGGAAGATTTGTCGTCAGCGGGCATGGGTGTAGGGGTCCGGACTTCGCGCAAGGAGGGTCACTTCCACTCCACGTCCGCGCCAAGACTGCGCAGGTTTTCCACAAAGTTGGGATGGGCGCGTCTGATCGTGTCGGCATTTTTAACGACCGAGCGGCCGGGAATGCTCGCCGCCACCATATAAAGTCCCACCGCCGCGCGGATGATATACGGCGCATCCACCGTGGTGGGACGTAGCGGACGGTCGCCGAAAACGATCACGCGGTGGGGGTCGCTGACCACCACATGGGCGCCGAATTTCGAAAGCTCGGGCATCCACGTGAAGCCGCCTTCGTAGACCTTGTTCCAAAACTGGATCTCGCCTTTGGCGCGCACGGCAAGGGCGATCATGCACGGGAGCAGGTCGACGGGAAAATACGGCCACGGCGCGGCTTCGATCTTGGGCAGGAGATTGGTGGTGAAGGGGCGCGCGATTTCGAGCGACTGGCGCCGGCGAACCCGGGCCGTGTCCCCTTGGTGTTCCACTTTGACGCCCACTTTCTGAAAGGCGCGCGCGATCAGATCGAAATGATGCGGCACCGAGTTTTTCACCCTCACGTCGCCACCCGTGATCGCGCCGAGCGCGAGAAACGTGACCACTTCATGATAATCGGTGGTGATGGCAAAATCGCCGCCGCGCAGCCGCGCCACGCCTTTCACGACCAGTTGGCTGGTGCCAATCCCGGAGATGATGGCCCCCATGCCGACGAGCACCTGGCAGAGGTCCTGCACATGAGGTTCGCTGGCGGCGTTGATCAAAGTCGACTCGCCCTCCGCCAGCGCCGCAGCCATCACGAAGTTCTCGGTTGCGGTCACGGACATGTAATCGGGCCAGTGGCGCGCCCCTTGAAAGCGATCGGTCAATCGCATTTTCAGCGTTCCGTTGTGGGTCACTCGCGCGCCGAGGCACTGGAGAATCTCCAAATGCGGATCGAGTTCCCGGATGCCCAGAGAGCAGCCCTTCGCGTTCGAGGGCAGCGTGAGTTTCTTCATCCGCTGCAACAGGGGCGCAAAAAGCAGCACGGCCGAACGCATGCCGGACGGCAGCTCCCCGTCCATGCGCCGCATGTCGAAGTGGGAGTGGTCGATGGTGAGCGTGGCGGCGACCTTGTCCCAGACAATGCGGGAACCTTGCTCTTGGAAAAACGTGACCAGCTTTTCCACGTCGGTGAT
>JBEENF010000219.1:0-6505 GCA_041192325.1 Verrucomicrobiota bacterium | reverse complement strand
TGCTGAGCGCCTTGCCCGGGAAACACGTGAGCGTCGAATAACTGCCCCGATCGACGAAACCGAGGACATCGTCGTTCACGATTTCCTTGCAGAAGCGAATGCAGCGCGAACAGAGGATGCAGCGCTCATCGTCCAGGGTGACGCGCGGACCGAGCTGCGTCCGCTTCGGCTTCACATTCTTGCGCTCAATATAGCGCGAGTAGCCGCGGCCATAACCCGTGGATTGTTCCTGCAGCTTGCATTCGCCCGCCTGATCACAAATCGGACAATCCAATGGATGGTTGATCAGCAGAAATTCCATCACGCCCTCGCGACAGTCCTTGATCTGCGCCGTGTTGGTGCGGATGTGCAGTCCCGGCGAGGCATTGGTCGCGCAGCCGATTTGCGGCCGGGGAATCCAGTTGATCTTCTGTTTACCGGTAGACGGATCGATCACCGGCGCCTTGGTCGCGGGATCGACGGCCGGCGTCCCCATCTCGACCAGGCACATGCGGCAATTGCCCACCACCGTGAGCTTGGGGTGATAGCAATAATACGGGACATCCACGCCGACGAGCCGCGCCGCTTCGATCACGTTCGTGCCCTTCGGCACGGCAATTTCCCGGCCGTCGATATTGACGGTGACTAGGTCGGGTTTGGGTGAAGCGATCATCTCTGGAAAATTATGGACGGAACGGAAAGGCCGATCGAAAGCGTGGGTTTAGACGAGGTCCAGGGCGCCATCGGGCTTCGGCGATTTTCGGGCTTCCGGATACGCTTTAAATTCATCCCCGAATTTTGCGATAAAGCTTTGCGTAGGCCAGGAGCAGGCCTCCCCAAACGCGCAAATCGTCCGGCCGGCGATTTGGTCGGCGACGCTCTTCAGCAGCGAGCCATCTTCCGGCCGCGCGTGGTCATGGACCATGCGCGTGCTGATCTTCTTCATCCAAAGCGAACCTTCGCGGCACGGCGTGCACTGCCCGCAACTTTCATGGGCGTAGAACTCGTTGATGTTGGCGAGCGCCTCGACCATGTTGACCGAGTCGTCCATCACGATCACGCCGCCGGAGCCGCCCATCGTGCCGCAGGCGGCGAGCGTGTCGAAATCCATGGGAATGTCCTCGACGGTCAGCGTGCGCGAAGTGCCATCCTTGTTCTTTAGCGTGAAGGTCTCGCCGAATTTCAGGATCTTCGCCGAGGAACCGCCCGGAATCACCGCCTTGAATTTTCGCCCGGGCAAGGGGCCGCCGCAGACTTCGTTCAACAGCTCGCCCAGGGTGATCTTGCCCACTTCGTATTCGTAATAGCCCGGCTTTTGCACGTGACCGCTGACGCAAAGCAGGCGCGTGCCGGTGTTGTTGGGCGTTCCGATCTTTGCGTAGGCGTCGCCCCCGACTTCCACGATGTATTTCACGTGGCAGAGCGTCTCCACGTTGTTGACGATCGTCGGGCACTGATAAAGCCCCAATACGGCGGGAAAATAGGGCGGCTTGATGCGCGGATAGGCGCGCTTGCCCTCGAGCGACTCGATGAGGCCGGTTTCCTCGCCGCAGATATAGGCCCCGGCGCCGCGATGGACGTAGATCTCGCAGCCGTATCCCGTGCCCAGGACATTCGGTCCGCAAAAATTGGCCGCGCGCGCCTCGGCGATCGCGCGCTCCAAAATGCGCGCTCCATGCGGGAATTCGCCGCGAATGTAGATGTAAGCCTGCTTCACGTTGTTCGCGAAACAGGTGATCATGATCCCTTCGATCAACTGATGCGGATCCTGGTGAATAATGTAGCGATCCTTGAAGGTGCCCGGCTCCGACTCGTCCGCATTGACCACGAGGTAGATCGGCTTGCCGCTTTTGCGATCAACCAAACCCCATTTCACGCCGCACGGAAAACCCGCGCCGCCGCGCCCGCGCAGCCCCGATTTCTTCACCTCGTCGATGATCGCCGGCGCGGGCATGCCGACGGCCTTCTTCAACATTTCGTACCCGCCGTGGCGCTGGTAGCACGCGAGGTCGTTCGTGTAACCAGGCTCGTCGATGTGCTTGAAAATGATCCGACGTTGGGCGGGAGCGGGCATGGGACGGTTGGTCGGTAAGATCAGCGCCGTTGCGCGGCGTCGCGTTTGATCTGGTCGCTCAACTGCCGGGCTTTCGCGCCATCCACTTTTTCGTGCAGATCGTCGTCGATGAGCACCACCGGCGCGGTGCCGCAGCTCGCGAGACACTCGACGAACTCGATGGTCACTTCGCCGTCCGGCGAGACTTCGCCGCGATGCGTGTTGAACTCTTTCTCGAACGCCTCGCAGGTTTTGTAACCACCCATCAAGGCGCAGGAGAGCGTACGACAAACCTTAATATGCCGGCGGCCGATCGGCTTCTGCCGAAACATTGGATAAAACGTCACGAGCTCGTAGATGTTTATCGGCTGCAGCTCGAGCTTGGCCGCAATCCACTCCATCGCCGCCGGCGAAATGTAACCCACGTCCTCCTGCACCAAATGCAGCAGGGGCAGCGCCGCGCTCCGCTTCAGCGGATAATGCGTAATCACCTCGTCGATCTGACGCAGCGTTTCAGGTTTGAGGTTCATCGGTCACATTCCCCCATCACGAAGTCGAGCGAACCCAGAATCGAGACCACGTCGGAAACGAGGCAGCCGACACAGACTTTGGGCAGGATGGAAAGATTGCAGAACGACGGGGCACGGATCTTCAGCCGCCAGGGTACGCCGCCGCCTTTGCTGACAACAAAGAAACCCAGCGCGCCTTTCGGGTTTTCCGCCTCGAAATACACCTCGCCGGCGGGCATTTGCGGACCCTCCGTCACCAGCATGAAATTCTGAATCAGCTCCTCCATCGAGCTCAGCACCTTGTCCTTCGGCGGCGCGAAAATCTTGCGCGCATCCGTCGCATACCACGGCCCCCCCGGAAATTTCGCGATCACTTGTTTGATGATGCGCACCGACTGCCGCATCTCCTCGCCCCGCACGAGATAACGGTCATAACAATCGCCCTGCGTGCCGACCGGCACGTCGAATTCGTACTGTTCGTACCCCGAGTAGGGTTTGTCCTTCCGCAGATCGATCGCCACCCCGCTGCCGCGCGCGTTGGGTCCGGTCAGACCGTAAGCAATCGCATCTTCCTTGGAGATCACGCCGATGCCCGCGGTCCGATCCATGAAGATCTTGTTTCGGGTGAGCAGATTCAGGATCTCCTCGAGGATGGGCAAAAACTGGTCGCAAAAAGCGTTCACGCGCTCGAGCCAGCCTTCCGGCACATCCCGCGCCAGGCCGCCGATGCGGGAATAACTCGTCGTGAAACGCGCCCCGGTGAGCTCCTCGAACAGCTTGTAGAGCTTCTCGCGCTCGGTGAACGAGTACATGAACACCGACCACGCGCCGGTATCGATGCCGAAGGCGCCGAGCCCGAGCAGGTGCGAGGAAACACGGGCCATTTCGGCCGTCAGGACCCGGATCGCCTGGCAGCGCGCCGGCACTTCGAGTTTCGCCAGGCGCTCCACGGCGATCGCATACGCCATGTTGTTGGCCAGCGGCGCGATGTAGTCCAACCGGTCCGTGTAGGGCACGAACTGGTTGTAAGTCATGTTCTCCGCGATCTTCTCATCGCCCCGGTGCAGGTAGCCGAGCACGGGGTCGCACTTCGTCAGGATTTCACCATCGAGCTCCATCTGCAGCCGCAGCACGCCGTGCGTCGACGGATGCGACGGGCCCATGGAGAGGGACATTTTCTCCGTCTGAAACTCCTGGGCAGCTGCGGCCGCTTTTGCGCCGCTATCGGGAAAGGCAAAATCAGTGGCCATGGATCAGTGAGACACGGCCTCCCGGGCCAGACGCCGGCGCGCAGGTGAGTTGAAAGTGATGGAGAAAAGGAGCGGTTTCATGCGGCTCGGGCGGCAGTTAGTCCTTCACCTGCCGGAGATCGCTTTGGCCCGGTTGCGCGCGGCGGTCGCTCCAGCTCTCGTCCTTCGCCCGCGGCTCGGCTTCAGTCAGATTGATTTCGCCCGGCGCCGCGACGAACGGGCCACCGGCCATCGGCGCGGCAATTGCCTTCGCGCCCGTCTCCGCGGTGACCTCGGCGTCCGGCAAGGGAGTTTCGATCCCCGCCAACGGAAAATCCTTCCGCAAAGGGAAAAACGGATACGCATCCCACATCAGGATGCGGCGCAGGTCCGGATGCCCTTCGAACTTGATGCCAAACATGTCGTAACATTCGCGCTCATGCCAGTTGGCTCCAGCCCAGAGGGATACGACACTGGGCGCCACGGGCTCCGTGTCGCTGGCGAGATTCGCCGTGACACGCAGATACGCATGCTGGCTGGTGGAAAATACATGGTACACCATCGTGAAGCGGGGCGAGGCGCCCTCGGCCCAGTCGACGGCGGTCAGGTCGGCCAGAAAATCGAAGGCGAATTCGTCGCGCAGAGCGCGCAGGACCGCAACGAGATCGGCTGCGCGCACTTGCACCGCCGGATGATCGGAGTTGGCGCGTTCGGCCACCTCCGAAAATTTTTCCTTGAGCGCAGTAACGGCGGGGGCGGACATGAGGAGAACCGGAGCGGCGGCCATCAGGCCGAGCGCAACTGGCGGGCGGAGGGCTCGCGCCGCACTTTCGCCTGCAATTTCATAAGGGCGTCCAGCAGCGCCTCCGGCCGCGGCGGGCAGCCGCTGACATAAACGTCGACGGGAATGATGCGGTCGACGCCCTGCAAGGTCGCGTAGCTGCGGTACATGCCGCCGGAGCTGGCGCAGGCGCCCATGGCGATGACCCACTTGGGCGCAGCCATCTGGTCGTAGATCCGCCGAACATGGGGAGCCATCTTATACGTCACGGTGCCCGCCACGATCATGCAGTCGGACTGCCGGGGGGAAAAGCGCATCACCTCGGCGCCAAAACGCGCGATGTCGAACCGGCTGGCGCCCACGGCCATCAGCTCGATGGCGCAACAGGCGAGTCCCATGGGCATGGGCCACATCGAATTGGTGCGAATCCAATTGATGACCGCATCCGCGCGCGAAACGACGACATCACCCTCAATCTTGGTGTTATACCCGAGTTCGGTGTTGGAGGTGACCACGGTTTAGAAGGATGGTTGAAGGGAAAATCCTTCTCAGAGTTGGGCCCCGCCCCCTGACGCGCAAGTCGGTTTTCCATTAACTCCTGCTTAGAAGCGCCGGCAGAGACGGCAGACAGCGGGGCTGAAAGCGTAGGCCCATCCCGGGGAAAGCCCCATAGGGCGGAAGCGGCGTGGATTTACCGTTGACCGTGCGGCGTGCATGACCCTTCTTTGTCCGCTTCGCCCTTCGTTTGGCTGCCTTCCAAGGTGGCCGGGCAGGCACCCGGAGAGGTGGCAGAGTGGTCGAATGCGCGCGCTTGGAAAGCGCGTGAACTCGCAAGGGTTCCGGGGGTTCGAATCCCTCCCTCTCCGCCAGTTTCTCGGATCTGCACACAGCTACGTGTCAACACGGACCTGCACCAAAGTCTTGGGGACAGCCGTGTTTTAATGGTTTTGGAGTGGCGGTGGACTAGCCGCACTGAGCGATGACGCGCAGGCGGGCGGCTGCCGGAATTCACGCTGGCTTGACCGGTGCGCTTCTGAGTATGGAGGGGGATGCGCTTACCCCAAGTGGCAATAGTGACGCTGGCAATGGGACTAAACGGTCCTGCTCAGGCGGCGATCGATCTGGCTAACTTTGATCTTTCGGTGAAACCGGAGGCGGACTTTTTCCATTACGTCAACGGGACGTGGTTGAAAAACACACCGATCCCGGCGGAGTTTTCCAGTTGGGGCTCATTCACCGAGCTCGCCGAACGCAATCGCGCCAACCTGCGGCGAATCTGCGAGCGCGCGGCGGCGAACTCGAATGCCACGGGAGTCGAAAAGATGGTGGGGGATTTATATGCCAGCGGGATGGACGAGGCGCGGATCGAAGCATTGGGCGCGAAGCCACTGCAACCGCAGCTCGATCGAATCGCCGCCATCAAGGAGCGGGCTGACCTGCTCCCCGCGCTGGCGCACTTGCACGAAAGTGGAGTGGGCGCGGCGTTTAGCTTCGGCAGCAGTCCTGATCTGAAGGACAGCACACGCGAACTCGCACAATTCTCGCAAGGTGGTTTGGGCCTTCCGGAACGAGGCTATTATTTCAATGCCGATGAAAAGGGACAAAAAATCCGGCAGCAGTACGTCGCCCACATCGCGAATATGTTTACGCTGTTGGGCGACTCCCGCGATTCGGCGTCCGTTTCCGCCACTGCGGTGATGGCGCTGGAGACAAAGCTCGCGGTCGCGGCGCTGGCGCGCGTCCAACTCCGCGATCCCTACCGCAGCTATCACAAGATGACACTGGTCAATGCGCTCACGAAGGTGCCGCAGCTGGATCTCCGCTCATATCTTGCCGCGCGAAAAATCGCGCCGTTGACCGACGTTAATCTGGCGCACCAGGAGTTTTTCCAAGGCTTGGAACGTGCCATGACGGAGGTGGCGCTGGCGGACTGGAAGGCTTACCTGCGGTGGAA
>JBEENF010000218.1:0-6506 GCA_041192325.1 Verrucomicrobiota bacterium | reverse complement strand
ATTCTCCTCAGCTATGGCAAGCGTCTCGAAGGCGAAAGCGGCGTGCTGGCAAAATTTAGCCGCGACGAAGGCCGGACCTGGAGCCAGCCAAAGCGGCTGATGCACAGCATCGCGCAGGATTGCGGTTATCCCAGCAGTGTACAGCGCGCGGACGGAAAGATCGTCACGGCCTATTACTCCCAATCCGTGGAGAATCATAATCGCTACCACATGGGCGTCGCGATCTGGAGCCCCGACGTTCCATAACCCGGCTCGCCCAGCCATCTGCGGGGTCAGACATCATTGCCCCGCATAATAATCGCCGCCAAGTCTTCCCTGCATGAACTCTCCCCTTCGGTGGCTAAACCGCGCGCTGCTGGCCGGACTGGCGGTCGCCGCCTCGGCGGTTTACGCCGCGACGCCGACGAGCGCGACACGAGTGTTCTCGGCGGGCGCGGCCAAGAGCGATATTACGCCCGAGTTGGGCGCGATGATCGTCGGCAGCACGAATTCGGTGCCCGCCCGCCATGTGCATGACAAACTTCATGCCCGCGCCCTGGTACTGGGAGATGGAACCACGCGCCTGGCCTTCGTCGTGTGCGACTTGATTGGCGTGCCCGGGGAAATCACGGACGAGGCGAAGAAGATGATTCTGAAATCCAGCAGCCTGCCGCCGTCCCACGTGGTGATTATGGGCACGCACACGCATTCGGCCGGTTCGCCGTACTCTCCCGGCTTGACGTCTCCGGATCGGTCCATTCCGCCGGTGAAACCCGGGCCTTATCAGTTGTTTGCCGCGCGGCGCATCGCCGATGCGGTGCAGTGCGCCATTAACAATCTCGAGCCGGCGCGAATTGGATGGGGTTCAGGGCAGGAAGCGGCGCAAGTCTCGAACCGGCGTTGGTACGTGAAAAACAAAAACAACCTGCGCAACCCCTTTGGCGGTTACGACCAAGTGCGCATGAATCCGTCGTCCGATGACATCATCGATCCCGCGGGACCGACCGACCCGGAGATCATCTTCATTTCCGCGCAAGCCTTGAACGGCCGGCCCATCGCGTTGCTGGCAAATTATTCGATGCACTATGTGGGTGGCGTGCCTCTCTCCGATATCTCCGCCGATTATTATGGCGCTTTTTCGGAAAAAATCGGGCGGCTCATTGGCGCGCGGGAGGAAGGCCCGGCTTTCGTTGGCATGCTTTCCAACGGGTCGAGTGGCGACATCAACAACAACAATTTTCGCCAGCGGCAGGTTTCACTTCCTCCCTACGAAAAGATCGAACGCGTTTCCAATATCATCGCGGGCGAAGTGTGCCGGGTGTACCAGACAGTCCAGCATCAGGACTGGGTTCCGCTCGACGCGCGTTACGAAGAAGTGAGCATCGGCTCACGGAGGCCGACGCCCGAGATGATTGCGCGCGCGAAGGAACTGCTTCAGCGACCCGCCGGATCGCCGATGCTCTGGCACGCGCGGGAAAACAGCTATGCGAAACGGGTGTTGGAGCTGGAGCGCGCACCCGCCACCATCCAGGCGCCCTTGCAGGCCCTTCGGGTGGGCGATCTCGCGATGGTGACTTTCCCGCTCGAAGTTTTTGTCGAAACGGGCCTGGAGATCAAAAAGCAAACGCCTTTCGCGAAATCGTTCACCTTCTCGCTGGCTAATGCCTATTTCGGATATCTGCCCACCGTGGCGCAGCATCAACTTGGCGGCTACGAAACGTGGGCGGGAACCAACCGGCTGGAGATTGCAGCCGCCCCGAAAATGACCGCCGTCCTCCTGCGCTTTCTCCATGAAATGCATTCCACAGCTGCCCCGGCACGCTAGTCGCTCTCCGCGGCTCAGCCCAACCCGTCGCGTCGCATGAGCACGCCGCATTGGGTGCGGTGGGGGTGCGCCCTGACTCTGACCTGCAGCGCGCTTTGGAGTCAGCCGGAGGTTTTGGCCCGGCGGCAGGCGAGTATCGAGATGGGGGCGGCGCAGGGTTCGAGCTCCGTCGATGTCCGACTGCAGGCCCGCGCGACCGCGACCCTGAATGAAGCGCTCCAGAGTGAAACAGGCTGGGTTCGGGTGCACGCCGCGGAGGCGTGGATCGCCCTGGGCGACGGCGAGCGGATCCGGCGTTTGCACGCAGCGGAATTGTCCGCGTTGGAAAATTCCGCCTTTCGAGTGGGAGCCTGGCGGATTCTAGCCGTCACCGCGTCATCGCCTGCGGAGCGCGCTCCTTACCTGGCGCGCATTGAGACCGTATTTCTCGCGCCGGGGAGCGCGGACCGATTGCAGGCGATCGAGAGCTTGGGCAAGCTGCGCCATGTGCTCCGGGGAACTGCGCTCCTGGCGGCGCGGAAGATGGAGGCCGAGGTCGCTCCGCCCGATGCGCTGTTTCCGCTGTGGGCATTGTGCGTGGCGCAAGAGCCGGGCGCCATCGAACGCCTGACGGGCGCGCTCGCATCGCCCGACGCTGCGGTGCGGCGACGTACCGGGCTGATTTTGCGGTGGCTGGCTCCGCAAGAACCGTGGATTCGCCAGGAGTTGGCGCGGGCAACCGACGCGGAACCCACCGCCAGCGTCGCGGCGCCGTATCTGGTCAGTGCGGCGCTGTGGTTGAAAGTGGATCCGGCGCGCACCGCCCCATGGCGGGCACGGCTGGAAGATGCGCTGATGACCGGTCCGGCGAATGTGCGGTTGGAAGCCGCGCAAACGCTGATGCGCCTTTGGACGCCCGCGGATTTGGGGCGCGTCGCCGTCCTGCTGGATCACGCGGAGGGTGACGTGCGTATTGGAGTAGCTTGGACAATACTGGAAGTGCTGGCCCGCGCCGGCCACCGCTGAGCGCAACGCCGACCGGACGTGGTGGGCGTTGCGCCTTGGCACCCGCGGCTTTGCTCGGTGCAGGTTCGCTTTGCCCTCCGCAACAAAACGGTGATAACCCTCTCCCCATGACCTCCCGTCGCGATTTCCTCCAGCACCTTGCCAGCGCCTCGACCGCCGCGGTGGCGGGCCTGCCGCTCCGGGGCAAGGCGGCGCCGGCCGATCACGCCTCGGCCAACGTCCCCTCGGCCGATATGCCGCAATCGCTGGCGCCGACGGGCGGCAATCTGGGCAGCAATTATCGTGTGGTGGAGAAACTGGTGGCGGGAAAGCGCTATCCGTATTCGTTCCTCGGTGACCGCTTCTCCACGCTGAGCGAGTTCAAGCAGGCGGGGCGCGCCAAGGTGCTCGAATCCTTTGGCTACCGGCCCGAGCCGGTGGAGCCGCGGGCGGAGGTCGTCGACCGGCGCGATGTCGGCGATCACATCCGCGAAAAGGTGATTTTCTCCACCTCGCCGCACTTCCGGGTGCCGGCGTACGTGTTGATTCCGAAGGGACTCAAGCAGCGCGCGCCGGCGATTGTCGATCTGCACTCGCATGGCGGTTTGTTCATCTTCGGCAAGGAAAAGGTCGTGGATCTCGGCGCGAATCATCCGGTGATGCCGGACTATCATCGCAAGAATTACGAAGGAAGGCCCACGGCCACCGAGCTCGTCCGTCGCGGTTATGTGGTGATCGTGATCGATGCCTTCATGTTCGGTGAACGGCGCGTGCTGATGGACGCCGATCTCAAGCACGGGTGGGATCGCGCGCGTTATAGCCCCGAAGATGTGGCGTATTTGAACGGCGTGTGTCGCGGGAAGGAAACCACGCTGGCGAAGAGCCTCGCCGGCGCAGGCATGGCATGGATGGGGATTGTCGCGTGGGACGATATGCGCACGGTCGATTATCTCGTCACCCGCCCGGAAGTGGATCCCGAGCGCATCGGCTGTTGCGGCGTCTCGATGGGCGGGTATCGGACGATCTATCTCGCGGCGCTCGACGACCGGATCAAGGTGGCTTCGATCGTCGGCTTCATGTCCACCATCCGCTCGATGCTGCACGCCAAAATCGACACGCATTCCTGGGTGCACTTTCCGCCCGGAGTGCATGGCGCGCTCGATCTGACGGACGTGGCGTCGCTGCACGCGCCGTTGCCCTTGATGGTGCAACAATGTCGGAAGGACGGACTCTTCACGCTCGAAGGCATGGAGCAGGCGCTGCAGCAGATTGGCGCCGCCTACGCGAAGGCGGGCGTCGCCGATCGCTTCGAAGGGCGCATGTATGACGAACCCCATTGGTTCAGCCTCCGGATGCAGGACGACGCCTTCGCTTTTTTCGATCGGCACCTGAAAAGCTGACGTCGCACGAACGGCGCGTCGGTTTTTTTAACGGAACGCCGCGCGCCAGCGGGGGTTAATTCTGCCCGGGGTAGCGGATAATTCCGGGCACCGGAGCCCGCCGCCGCCGGATTCCCGATAACCCCGTTCGCCGGTACAGTGGGACGGCGTTTTTTGGGTTCGGCTTCGACTTCTGCTCCATGAATTTGCTCCTTATTGGCGACGAGCCACGCTGCCGGCGTTTGGCCCGGGGCCTCACCAGCCTCGACGCCACGATCCAGCGCGTCGCCGATTCGCAGACGATGGAGAAAGTCCTGGCGGTGGAGGCGTTTCACCTCGCCTGCATTGACCTGGCCATGAAGGACGCGAGTGGCGAAGCCCTGCTTGACCTGTTGCACGCGCGGGTGCCCGCTTTGCCGATTGTCGTTCTGCTGGGGTCCGATGACCGCTGTTCCACTGCGGACCTCGCCTCGCGAGGCGTCACCGCCGGGCTCCAAGCTCCGTTTGGGTTCGACCGTTTGCGCACAGAACTAACCGCTCAAGCGCTGGCCGAACCCCTGCGCAGCGCAGCCTGGAAGGCGCCCGCCACGACCGACGCTGCGCGTTCTCCGCGCTGGATCGCCCATGACGATGCATCCAAACGCGCGCTCGACACGGCCTTGCGGGCCGCAGCCTCCGATGCGGCGATTCTCATTTTGGGGGAAACCGGCGCCGGCAAGTCGCTGCTGGCGCGAACCATCCACCAGCACAGTCCGTTGCGGCGCCGCCCTTTCGTCACCGTCAGCTGCCCCTCCCTCAACGGGGAACTCTTGGAAAGCGATCTCTTTGGGCACGTGCGCGGGGCATTTACCGGGGCCATCCAGGACACGTGGGGGAAGGTGGCGGCGGCGGAAGGAGGTACTTTATTTTTGGACGAGATCGGCGATCTGCCGGCGGCCCTGCAGCCGAAACTGCTCCGCCTCCTGCAGGAGAAACAATACGAGCGCGTGGGTGAGACGGTCTGCCGCACCGCCCGCGTGCGCATCATTGTTGCGACGAACCGGGACCTGCGGAAGGAAGTGAGCGCAGGCCGGTTCCGGGAGGACCTTTATTACCGCGTCAACGTCATTGCATTGGAGGCTCCGCCTTTGCGCAGTCGCTGCCGGGACATCATGGCGGTCGCGGAAACGTTCGCGGAGGAGATTTGCCGGCAGCTCGGGAAACCCATCGTTGGGTTCACTCTGACCGCGCGCCGGCTCTTGGAAAACCACGCCTGGCCGGGGAATCTGCGTGAGTTGCGCAATGTGATCGAACGCGCGGCCATTCTGGCCACCGGAACCGACCTGGAGGAATCGGACTTTCCCTCTTTGTTGAGCACAGCGGCCGTGTCGCGGCATCAAATCGGCGCGCCGGTCAGCCTGCAATGTGTGGAGGAAGCTCACATTCAGATGGTTGTCGCGAACAGCTCCTCTCTCGAGGAAGCGGCGCGAATTTTGCGGATCGACAAGTCGACGCTGTACCGGAAGCGAAAGCAGATGGAGGCGCGCGTGGCTAAATTCACGCCTGCTTTCGAGGTTGCGGCGACGGGCAGCTGAGGCGGAACGCGCTCCTCGCCCGTCATGCTTCCCCGCCGCAGGTGGGATTATCCCTGTGGCTGCGGGGCAGCGGGGCGGTGAGGCGGGTGCGCCGCGCCGGTCGCTCGCGAGCGTCACGTCCGATGGCGATTCGCGGTCGCCTTCGAGGAGAGAGAACGCAGTTGCGAGGCGGTTAGATGGGTCAGCTCAGACGCCGCCCTCGTTGCGCGCCCACTGGATCGCATGCCGCACCAGCTCGGCGCCGGACGTGAGGTTAAGCTTCAACTTCAAGTGCTCGCGGTAGGAATCGATGGTCTTCGAACTCAAGTTGAGCTTCTGCGCGATCTGGCGGGTGCTGTACCCGTTGCCAATGAGCTGGAATACTTCCATTTCCCGGTCGCTGAGCGTGTCGATCGAGAAGACCATGCCGTCGCCCTTCTTGTTCACGAAACGGTGCAGCATCTTCTCCTTGATTTTGTCGCTGAGATAAATCTCCCCCTGCAACAGCCGCTGAATCGCCGCGACAATCTTTTCCCCGGCTTCCTGCTTCATGAGGTAGCCCATCGCCCCCGCCCGCAACGCGCGTTCGGCGTAAAGGCCCTCATCGTGCATCGAGACGATCAGGACGGGTAAATTGGGCGCCTGAACCTTGATGTTTTGGGTCAGCTCAATGCCATTGGTGGTCTTGAGCGCGATGTCCACGATGGCGAGGTCGGGCTGAAGTTTGCCCACGAGTTCAATGGCATACGGCGCATTGTCCGCTTCGCCACAAACCTCCAGATTGGG
>JBEENF010000217.1:0-6550 GCA_041192325.1 Verrucomicrobiota bacterium | reverse complement strand
TGTGACGTGATGACCGCGGCAAAAAATGGGGAACCTCATGGCGCGGGCACCTCCCCCGCCTAGCCTTTCCGATGTCCAAGGAACGCTACATTGCGGCCAAACAGAAATGGGCCGAAAAACAAAAAGCGCGCGGCGCGGCGCCGCGCCCCGTGGCTTCGGCCGATCGCCTGCCACCGGGACAAAAATTGACGGAAGGTTTCCCGGTGCTGGATCTCGGCGTGCAGCCGAAAATACCGCTGGCGGAATGGCGCCTGAAAATTGACGGCGAAGTGGAAAATCCAGTCTGCCTGAGCTGGGACGAACTGAACGCGCTGCCGCAGGTGGATGATGTCAGCGATTTCCACTGCGTCACGACGTGGAGCAAATACGACTGCCGCTGGAGCGGCGTGGCGCTGACCACGCTTTATGAGTTGGCGCAGCCCAAACCGGCGGCGCAGTTCGTCTATTTCACGTGCTATGACGGCTACTCCACGAATGTGTCGCTCGACCGCTGTCTCGACGACGACGTGCTCATCGCGACCAGTTTCGAGGGCAAGCCCCTGCCGCTGGAACACGGCGGGCCAGCGCGCGTGATCATCCCAAAACTATACGCGTGGAAAGGCGCAAAATTCGTCAGCGGAATCACGTTTCTTGCGACCGACAAGTTGGGTTTTTGGGAGATGCGCGGTTATTCGAATACGGCGGATCCGTGGACGGAGGACCGTTTCTCGTAGCGCCATCCCCCGCGCGCGCGGCTCAAGCAAGTGGCGCAGGGCCAACGGGGCCTGGCTCGTTCCAATTTTCAAACCACGCGCGTTCAACGTCAGTAATCTCGCGCACCCGCATGAGACCGTGCGCGACCGCGCGGGCCAGAAACCGTTGCAAGGAAAGCTCTCCGGCCGCCACCGCGGCGCGGGCCAGCGGCAGAATTTCGCGGGGATAGAGCGCGGCGAGTGGCTCGAAGAAGCCCGGTGACTTTCCGACGGCGCCGACCCCGGGCGCACAGATTTCCGCGAGGCGGTCAAACCACGCGGGTTCGATTCGCGGCAGATCAATGGCCAGCACCGCCAGGCATGAGCCCGACGCCCGCTCGAGCGCCGCCACGATGCCCAAAAGCGGGCCGCCGTCCGGCTGCGCATCGAAGACGACGGCGTCGAAACCCGGCGCGTCGGTTACCCAGTCCTGATCGGCGCGCGCCGAAAGCAAAATTTCGTCGGCCCCGATGCGGGCCAAAACCTGCCGCTGCCTTTCCCACAGGAATTCACCGCGGGCGACGCGCAGCAGAGCCTTATCGCGCCGCATCCGCGTCGATCGTCCCGCCACGAGGAGCACCGCGCTCAGAGGGGTCTTCGTCCGTCCCGGAAGGGACATTGCTGCTCAGGCCGCTTTCTTGTGCGGCATGGGAGGAACGTGGGGATGACGCGGGCCGCGATGACGCTTCGGGCGTTCGCGCCACGCGAGCTTCGTGCCGAAATAACCGAGAATGCCCAGAAACGGACCCAGCGCGAAAGAGCCGAGATACAAGGCCCACAAATTATGCGTCGAAACCGCCATCATCGGATGAGCCCGCAATTGCGCATAGATCTCTACAAAATTGCCGCCGAGAATGAGTTCCCCGGCGAGATAGCACGCCGGGAGCTGGATTACCGCCGTGGCCGGGGTGGAAAGGAATTGCAGAAGAAAGCACACCGGAAGGTTGGCTCCGGCGAGAAAACCGAAAAAGCACGCAATGACGCTCTGCAGCGGCAGAAACGGGATGGTGGTGACGGGCATGCCAATCAGGAACGCCAGCGCGAGGCTGGTGCGGGTGGGGATCCACAATTCCCGGTGCAGAATCCGATCACCGAGTCGCGCATGGAGAAAGCCACCCCGCAATTTGCGACGGGAGAAACCCCAACCGTGAAGACGGCGCATCATCCACCGGAAATTCATGAGTAGCTCGGTCGAGAAGTAGGGCGCCGCCGCAAGGAGTCAATGGCGGGCTCCGCGGACTGCATTTGGTGGGGCCGCACTTCCCGTTCGACAACGATTCGCCCCGCCCGCAGCGTAACCGCCCATTATGGCAGAGACCAACCGCCCCTTGGCCAACCGGATACTGGCGGGCCTGTCGATTGGAGTAATAGCCGGGATGGCGACGATTGCCCTGAGCGCAATACTACCGGCCTTTTCGCTTCCTTTCGCCGGGCTGCCCCGCTCGCTAATCGAGCATGCGCGGGCCTTAAGCACCACGGTTTTGGACCCGTTTGGGCAGATTTTTCTGCGCATGTTGTTCTTCGTCGTGATTCCGCTGGTCTTCAGCTCACTGGCGACCGGCGTGGTGCAGCTGGGGCGGTTGGATCGCCTGGGTCCGCTCGCCGGACGGACGTTCACGCTGTTCTTCCTCAACATGGCCATCGGGGCGGGACTTGGCCTGCTGATGATGAACATCGTTGAGCCGGGAAGTCACCTTGATCCGGAGGCGAAAACGAGGCTTTTGCAGGAATTCGGCGGGTCGGCGCAAAAACACATTGCGACCGGGGCCGCGTCGCCCGGGATGAGTTTCGCCACCTTGGTGGAAATGTTCATGCCGAAGAACTTATTCGGCGCCGTGGTGGGACACACCAACACGGCCATCGGTGATGTGCTGCCTTTGATTCTTTTTGCGATCCTTGTCGGAGCGGTCGGCACGCAACTCGACCCTGAGAAGCAACGCGCGCTGCGCAACGCGCTGGAGCTGGTCAGTGAACTCATGACCGGCATTGTAAATTTCGCGCTCCGGCTGGCTCCCTATGCGGTGCCTGCGATGATCTATAGCGTGATCGTGAAGATCGGGCTGGATATCCTGGTGGCGCTTGGCGTGTTCGTGCTCGGTTGCGTTGCGGTGCTGCTGTTGCACCTGTTCGGCACGATGTCCTTGTGGATCAAACTCTGGACGAAGCGAAAGCCGAGTCAGGTATTCAAGGACATGCGCACCGTATTGGTCACGGCGTTCTCCACGAGTTCCAGCAATGCGTCCCTGCCCGCCGCGCTGGCGTGCGCCAAGGATACGTTGAAGCTTCGCCCCAGCGTGGCGGGTTTCGTCCTTCCGCTGGGCACGACCATGAACATGAGCGGCACCGCGCTTTACGAAGGCTGTGTCGTCCTTTTTGTCGCCCAGGTTTTTGGCATCGATCTTTCGCTGATGCAGCAACTCACGCTGCTGCTCCTCGCGGTGTTAAGCGCGGTGGCGGTGGCCGGAATTCCCGGGGGCTCGCTTCCCCTCATCGCGGGACTGCTCGTGACCTTCGGCATTCCACCGGAAGGGATTGGTATCGTGCTGGGCGCGGACCGCATTCTCGATATGACGCGCACGATGACGAATGTCGGTTCGGATTTGGTCACGACCCTGGTAGTCGACAGCCAAGCCGGGTTAGCCGACGAAGTAGCGGCGTAGCGGTTGAACCGCAGCTTGGGCGAGCCGCGCTTCAGCAACGCACACGGGTGTTGAGACTAAGAATGGATGCGCGCCCCACAAAGCAGCCTCACCCAAGGATATCCTCCTCGACGCGGACAGCGCGTAACAAGCCCGTTACGCTCTCCGACTTTCCGGCACGGCTGTTGCAGTGCAAGCTATCGCCAGGATCATATCCACTGCCATGCGGCGCCTTTTTGCCCTAGATTTTGCCCTCGTGGGCCTTCGCAAACAATGCGCCGTACTCGGCGCCTTGTGGATTTTTTCCGCGGCACAGGCTCAATCGATCCAGCTCGAGCCATTGCCCGACCTGAGAATCCCCGGCTATCGATTTCCCGAGAATGAAGCCACCTTGACGCGCTGGATCATGGCGATGAGTCGCAGCTCCACCGCCACGGTGGTCGACCACGCCTCTGCTAAAATCCACCTGCACGGCTGGGGACTTTGGACAGCGTTGACCTCTCTTTCCGCGCAGTCATCCGGCGGGCAACGTCTGCGCGTATTTGAAAGCTGGATGACGGCAGACGAGCTCGCGACCAACCCGGAAATCGCCACTGCGCCGTGGAAGCCGGCCGCCCGGCGGCGCGGAATCCTCAAGCCGCTGGCGGAGTTTCAGGCGGCCTCCGCAGAGGGCCTGGTCCCCGACTCCCGCATTGATCGCGTCCTCGGCTTCACGAAATACGACCCCAGCGCCGCGGCGCACATCGCCCGTCAGGATCTGCTCAATCTCTCCACGCTCGACACGCTGCTGCAGGCCGGCGCGCAGGAAATCCCCCCTTTCCCTGCGACCGCGCTGGCGGTGAAACCGGTGTTTCAGATCGTCACAGGGCCGGCGCTGGTGGACGGCCGGTATTTTTTGCTCAAAGCGTGGTCCGGTCCGCCGGAGATTCCGCAAGCGTTTGCGCCCTCGCAATGGCCCGGCGCGGTCTGGATCGATGTTTGGGGTGAAGGCCTTGGCGATGGCTCGATCGATTTCACCGCCGCGGCCGATGGCAGCGGTCGCACGGAAGCCACCACGTATCCACTCTCCAATTTCATTCATTATCAACTGTCGGCGGCGGACGCCGGGGCGCTGAACCAGGCCAAGCCCTCCACCGGCGCCAGTGCCGGGGATTACGCCGTGCTGGTGGCGATGCACGTATCCAGCCGTGAAACCGCGCGCTGGACGTGGCAGACGTTTTGGTGGGCGGCGAATCCGGATGACCCCGGGGAACCGAGCTCGCCCGTCATCGCGCGGGCGAGGCCGGCTCAACTCCGTGGGGCTGCCCGCCACTACGCGATGGCGCTCGCCTACACGCTGTTGTCTCCGGATCAGCCCTACGTGGGCGGGGAAAACATCGGCGCCGCCGTCTATGCGTACAACCCCTATATCGAAGCGCGCTTCGGACCGGCCGATCTGCCCGACTCCCGTCCCGGCTACACTCCGGCCGGCGCGCCCGCGCGCAACAACGTCGGCGTCCAGTCCAACTGCATGAGCTGCCATATGCAGGCAACCTATAATCCCCGCCGACTGGCCACCGCGCCCCGCTTTGCCGGCGCGCGGTACGTGGATCTCGGCGCGGCGGATTTCACCGGCACGCTGCAAGTCGATTTTCTCTGGTCGCTCCCGCGTCACGCCAGGGCGGCCCCGGCCGCCAAACTCACGATCGTTCCCTAACCCGCACCCACCATGCATTCGTTGCTTCACCTCTGCCGCCCGCGCGCGTTGCTTCGCCTGAAGCTGCCCGCCGTCATGCTGCTCACCCTCCTGCAGCGCTCGCCCGCCGTCCGGGTCGTCGGGACCCTTGAACAGGCGGTCACGGGCTCCCCTCTCGGCGCCGTGCTGCGTTCGACGCTGGCTTCCGCCGCATCCCTGGGAGCTTTGCACTCCATGGCCGGCGCCACGGTGCTGGAGGCCTCGCAACCGGGCCCGTTTAGCGCGAGCGTCGGCGCGACGGTGGCGATCGGCTTCACCGTCACGAACACCATCAACATTGCGTCCTGGCGCGTCACGGGGTCCTTCCCCCCGGGCCTCGCGCTCACGGCCATCCAGGGCGGAAATCCGCTCACCAGCGCCGGCGTTCTCCAGGCCCCCGGCGGCGGCGACGATGGATACGGCAATGTCAGGGCGCCCACCACCACGCCACTCCTCATCGGCACACCCACCCAGCCGGGCACCTACACCCTGAGCTTCCAGGCGTGGGAACTGGCCAACACCTCCGGCCTCGCGTCCAGGGTTTTTGATTACACGATTAACGTCGCCGGGTCGGCCCAGCCCGCGCCCGCGCCTGCGTTCACGACCCAGCCTTCCAACCAAACCGCGACCGCCGGCGCCTCGGCCACCTTCACCGCCGCCGCAAGTGGCAGTCCGATGTTCGAATGGCGCCGGGACGGCGCCGCCGTGGCCGGGGGCACGACCGCTTCGCTCACGGTGGCGAATGTACAACCAACGAATGCCGGCATTTACTATGCCTTGGTGAGCAACGCGGCCGGCTCCGGTCGCAGCCAGCCCGCTATGCTCGGCGTAAACTCGGCGGTTAAGCTGATCGGCACGGGCCAGGAATTCCCCGACATCAGGGCGTCCAACGGCAACATCTACGACCAGATCCTCCTCGGGGCGGCCGCGGCGTCCGTCAAAGCCGATTTGGGCCAGATCCTGCGCATCTCATTTCTCGATTTGAACGACGACATCGTGCAGGTGGAGTTCTCGGGCGCCGGCACCCTGACCATCGTTCTCGACGGCGCAACGGGCCCGGCCGCGCCTTTGAAGTACAATCAACCCACGACCCCTTACATGAAGGGCCATGCGGGAATCATCCTGACCGGCGCGAACGCGACCACTAATCTCACCGTGTTCAGCGTGGGCCGGGCGATTAATACCAACGAAAACCTCTATCTCCCGGGCGCCGCATTCGACGGCTTTGCCGATATTGCGTATATCGCCATCTCGAGCACCGACGGTCAGTTCGCCGGCCTCCGGGCGGCAAATGCGAACTGCTTTGCCCTTAAAGGTTACACGGGAATCTACGCGCCTGGCGTGCAGTTCAGCGGCCCCGTTTTCATCAGCGATATCAACGCCTCGGACGACGCGACCCCGGCGCTGATCATTGGCGGCGGCAACGACGTGCGGATCACGGGCGGCGATTTGTTCCAGGCCAACGG
>JBEENF010000216.1:0-6556 GCA_041192325.1 Verrucomicrobiota bacterium | reverse complement strand
TGCGCCGGGTACTCCGTCCGGCCGGTCGCTTGCTGGTTCTGGAATTTTCGCAACCAAGCGCCTGGTTTCGTCCCTTCTATTTTTTTTATCTGCGCAGGATACTTCCGCTTGTGGCCGGATGGATTACAGGGGATCGCGCTGCTTACGTTTACCTCAACCAAACAATCGAGGCGTTTCCGGGGCGGAATGCACTGGCTGACGAAATTCGAACTGCTGGGTTCCGCGACGTTTCTGCCCGACCGATGACGTTTGGAATCGTCGCGCTCCACGTTGCCGCCGCTTAGGTGTCCAATTTCCCGCAATTCTGCCTTGGGCTTGGCGCGGAGCCGATCCTAATTAAAAGATTTTCCGCAACCGCATGTGCTTTGCGCATTCGGATTTTTGATTTCAAATCCTTTACCGTGGAGCCCGTCGTCGAAGTCAACGGCGGCCCCCGAAAGGTAGGCCAGACTCGCGGGATCCATCACAATGGCGATCCCTTCGCTTTCGAACTGGGCATCTTCTGACTTTGGCTCGTCGAAGGACATGCCGTACTGAAACCCAGAGCACCCACCCGACTCCACAAGGACTCGCAGGCGCTTGGTCGGCGAGTTAAGCTCCGCCTGCAGGGTGCGAACCTGTTGTGCAGCTCGAGGAGTTAAGGTGATCATCTCGCAGTAAAAATAAGATTCCATTTCACGCTGTCAAACCGCCCACGAAGCAAAATTCGGGCCGTTTTTCATTGCTACTTCCCAGCGTCTCTCGCCGTCTTTTGTCACACTCGTGGCCGCGCTCAAACACATCTTCAACGAACTCCGCTACGAGATGACGCGTAAGGTGGCGGAAGGCGGAATGGGACTGGTATATGAGGCTGAGCAACTGGGGGCGGGGAACTTCCGCAAGGTCGTAGCCGTAAAATTGATCCGCGAGGAATACTCGGCCATCGAGGAGTTTCAGAAGAACTTCATTGGCGAAGCACGTCTGGTCGCCGACTTGATTCACACTAACATAGTACAGACGTATCACCTTGGTCAGGTGGCCGGCCAGTATTTTATGGTGATGGAATTCGTGCGTGGCGTGAACTTGGAACAATTTCTCGAAGAGCACCGGCGACTGAACAAAACCATTCCGATCGATCTCGCCGCATTTATTATTTCCCGCATCGCCCGCGGCCTCACCTACGCCCATTCCAAGTGTGACCGAGAAGGCCGGCACCTGAACATCGTCCATCGTGACATTGGCGCGAAGAATATACTCATCGCATTTGAGGGAGACGTGAAGCTGACTGACTTCGGCATCGCGAAGGCCCTCGACCTCATGTACAATGAGGAAGGCAAAGTGATTGCCGGGAAAGACGAGTACCTATCGCCCGAACAGGCCAGCTGCGCGATTACCGATGCCCGGGCCGATCTGTTTCCGCTCGGGATCCTGCTCACCGAATTGCTGCTGGGTCAAAATATTTTCCGTTCTGCGGATCGAGCGCAAAGCCGACGGAACATACTGACGATGCCAATCCCGCAGTTCTCCAAGCTGCGTCCCGATATCGACCCCCGCCTGGAGGCCATCATTCAGCGGGCATTGCAGCGTGACCGGGAGAAGCGCTACCAGACGGCTTACGACATGCTGACCGATCTTGAAGTTTTTCTCTACAGCGAACGTTACGGACCGACCAACGAGAAGCTGGGCGTCTACCTTAAGGAGGTTTTCGATGTTCGTGATCCCATCATCCCGTCGCTTTCCTCCCGCCCGCCCATCTGAGATGAACCCCGGATATTTTCATCGCTATGAGCGGGCCCGGATTTAGTCACGAGCTGCGTCAGCGCCAAACGCAGTCGCTGGTATTAGCTCCTCAGCTGCGGCACTCGCTGAAGATTTTGCAGGTCGCCGCGCTTGATTTGCGTTCCGTTATTCAAGAGGAACTGCAAAACAACCCAACGTTGGAGGAGTTGCCGATGGAAGGGGTCAGTCTGGACAAGCCAGCCGAGCCGGAAAATGGCTCGGAAAAGGACGCTGAGGCTGCGGAGTCCGACACCTCGACTCTCCCACCCTCAAGCGACGGCGCCGAAGGGGGAAACGCTCGCGACGAATTGGATTTTTCTAAAGACAGAGAATTCGAGATCCTGGGCAAGATGGATGAGGACTGGCGCAACCATATGTCCACCGTGGGTGGAGCCCAGCCATACACGTCCGAAGACGCCGAGCGGCGGCAGCATTTTTTCGATTCGCTCGTGAGCGAAACTTCGCTGCAGGAGCACTTGATGCAACAGGCGGAAATGGCCGACCTGTCTCCAGCGACGATCGCGGCCATGCAACACCTGGTGGGTAGCTTGGACGATCGCGGTTTTCTCACTCAAACGCCGCCAGATGTCGCGTTACAAACGGGATTGCCGCTAGACGTCGTCCAGGAGGCGCTGCGCGGATTGAAATCCTTTGATCCTCCGGGGATTGGCGCCTCCGGCTTGGCGGACTGCCTTCTGGCTCAACTGGTGGCGAAAGGCCGCGGCGGTTCTTTGTGCGCCCGCATGATCCGCGACCATTTCGAACTGCTGACTCGCCGGCGCATCCCGGAACTTGCCCGCAAACTCGGCGCCAGTCCGGACGATGTGCAATCTGCGATTGAGGAGATCGGCAAACTGGATCCCGCCCCCGGGCGGCGTTTCGCGGAGGACAACAACCGCGTGGTGCTGGCTGATGTGACCGTCGAGAAAGACGGCGAGGAGTGGAAAATTCATCTGAATAGCGACTATATACCTCGCCTACGGATCTCGAGCACCTATCGGGATCTGATTGCGAAAGGCACGCTGTCCAAGGAAGAGCGCGATTATTTGCGGGAACGTATGCGGTCGGGGAAATTCTTGATCGATTCCATTGATCAGCGACAGCGCACGATAGAACGCATCACGTGGGAGATCATCAATGCACAGAAAGAATTTTTTGAAGGCGGGGTGTCGCACCTCAAACCGCTCACGATGACTCAGATTGCCGACGTCGTAGGCGTCCACGAGACCACTGTCAGTCGGGCAATTGCCAACAAATACATCAAAACCCCGCACGGTATCTTCGAGTTCAAATACTTCTTCACCCCTGGTTACCAAGCCGACAGTGGCGCCGCCGTTTCTAATACCAGCGTGAAGGAAATGATCGCTGACCTCACTTCCGTCGAAAACAGATCAGACCCTTTAAGCGATCAGGATCTTGTCGCAAAACTGCTCGAGAAGGGAATTACGATCGCGCGCCGGACCGTCGCGAAGTATCGGGAGGAATTGGGAATTCTGCCGAGTAACTTGCGGCGGGATTACAAGTAAACTGCTTGCGCTCCCAGCAACGAGAGAGCCTCGTTGCGGTCTGGTTAAGTTCCCCGCCCTAACGAGCGCCAAAACAAAATTGAAAAAGAGTCCCCAGCCGACGGGTAAAGGAGCCAGACCCTTTCGGCCTCTACATTGCGATCGATCTGGGTCGGATTCGGCGCCGAAGGGATCCGGAGCGGGAAGTCAACCGACGTCGAAAAATCGGTATCGCTCGAGCGGAATAACTGGCGGCCATTCAAATCAATAAAAAAACCCGCGGCGTAAACCGCGGGCTAGAACCTGTCAGGAGGAAAGACTTAAGCTTTTTCGACCAACCCTGCCTTGATGGCTTTTACCGCGACCCAAACGCGCTTGGTGCCACCATTCGCCGTTTTGATGCGGATCCGCTGCAGATTAGGCCGGAATTTGCGCTTCGTGATGCTCGTCACGTGCGTGCCGATGCCGCCGCTCTTTTTGGACTGACCCTTCCGATTGATGATCGATCCCTTGACGGGACGGCGACCGGTGATTGCACAGATTCTGGCCATGATGGTTTCGAGTTGGTTAAAGGGTCAGGAGTAAAGGCCGTGGGAGAGGCGAAGCAAGGGGAATTTTAAAAACGCTGCCTCTCTCTCTCATTTCGCCGGGGTGAATTACTGCGTCTCCGCCGCGGAAGCGCGGCAAGTAAACTGCCGACCCCTGCACGCATTTATCACTGACGAATTGAATGCATGACCTGAAATTTTTGCCCCAAGTGCGAGGGATGGAGCAACTGAAGCAAGGCAAGTTTCCGTTGGCTGAACTGCGATGACTGTTTCGCAACTTCGCGCCCGATGAATTCACC
The DNA here is from genome assembly GCA_041192325.1 of Verrucomicrobiota bacterium. Taxonomy (GTDB): domain Bacteria; phylum Verrucomicrobiota; class Verrucomicrobiia; order Opitutales; family Opitutaceae; genus ER46. The sequence goes on along the minus strand of JBEENF010000216.1, from coordinate 2,446 downwards.
GGCGTGAGAAACAAAAAATGATTCCTGCGATTCAATGGTCGGTGAGCTGAAACCCTTGCGCGTTAAGGCTGCCGCCAACCAATCCCAACAAACATGGCAGGTGAGATCCTGTTCGCCGGGTCGTGCTAGCAAATCGTTTGACTGGGAATGGCGAAAATAGGCTCGCGCCGTTCCGGCGGGAGTAACTTCGATCAACTCGCGCCATGATTTTCCATAATCGGCCGCCACGAAAAGCCCCGTCCATGGTTCGGCTGCGATCGAATCGGCCAGTGCCGCCGCCCCGATTGGCGCATCGATGAGATAGCCTTCCGGAGCCACCAAGGGAAGGGCTGGAAAGTTTTGGCGAAAAGGCGTTTCAATTTCCTCAAGCTCAGCTCCGCGCAGGACGACCCTTTGCTCGCGCCACGAGTTCCCCCGAAAGATCAAACGGCGAAAAGGTTGGGCATCAAATAGTTCATTCGAGAAAACGATGCATCTGCCTTTGAGGTTCAGCGCTTCACCGACCTGAACGGCCCGACTGGCCGCGAAGGGATGGTCGACGCCGGTGAGGATCTCCAAGCCTGCTTCGGCGCCAATCTCAACAAAGGTATATTGATGGGCAATGGCTTTTCCCAAAAGCTCAACACAAGCAGCCACGACCAGTTCACCAAAAATCGGGCCGCTCGAACTGGCGGTAAAGAAGTCGGTGCCCGGCGCATACCCCACCCTCCGACGAGGTTGGCGGTAATAGCCAACTTCGGGGTGATAAAGCGCAAGCTCCACGAAATCGGAAAAGTCCATTGCTCCGCCTGCATCCGCACGTTGGCAAAAAGCAGCCAAAAATTCCGGGGAAGCTCGCGACGCGGATGGAATTGATGAACCCATTTACAAAGCAAGTCCGATGCCCACAGTGAAAGACATGTTCAAACGGATTCTCATGCTTTCGTCCGGGGTGGTGCTCGGGGTGGCGTTGACCGTGACAGGCCTCCGTACGGCCGCGGCCTGGAACCTGTTCCCATCGCGCGAACTCACGCGCTCTGCGTCTTATCTCAAGGACGTGATGCGCCTGGTTAATGAAAATTACGTGGACGGGAAAGCTGCGGCGTACGATCAACTCGCCCGGAATGCGCTCCATGGAATGGTCGAGTCGCTTGATCCGCATTCTGAGTTTCTTGAGGCACGGGATAATACTGAATTCGAAGAGGAGCTGATCGGCGAGTTCGGCGGCATCGGAGTTCAAGTCGAAACGCGCGACAATCGCGTCGTCGTCATTGCGCCATTGGCTGATACGCCGGGAGAACGGGCAGGCATTCAGCGGGGTGACGAGATTGTCAGCATCAATGGCAAGGTACTGGATTCCAACGCGGTGATTGATGGAATCGTCGACCGATTGCGCGGCAAACCAGGCACCACGGTCACGCTTCGGACGTTTCGCCCCGCGACGCTCGGCACTTTTAATCTGAGCCTGGTTCGGGAGGTGATCAGAATCGAAAGCGTTCGAGGCGTGCGTGTGCTGGGAGGCAACACCGGCTACATTCAACTTACGGAATTCTCCGACCACACCGCCGAACAGTTTGTCCAAGCGCTCACGGGGCTGGTTCGCGCGGGGATTACCAGCCTCGTGCTGGACGTCCGCAACAATCCGGGCGGCCTTCTCGACGCCTCCGTCGAAGTGGCGGAACCCTTTTTTCGCAAGGGCGAATTGATTGTCTACACCCAGGGACGTAACCCGGGCGATCGCGAGGAATACCGTGCAGAAGACGCGCGTGAGCCGTTGAATATGCCAGTCGCCATCTTGATTAATGCCGGTTCGGCGAGCGCCGCTGAAGTGTTAACCGGCGCTTTGAAGGATACGGGGCGAGCGGTCGTGGTCGGCGAGCGCTCATTCGGCAAGGGGTCGGTTCAATCGGTTTTCAAGTTGGAGCACGGCGAGGGTATGCGTTTGACTACGGCCCGATATTATACGCCCGGCGGCGTAAGCATTCACGAGAAGGGCATTACCCCGCATGTGGAGGTGGTCATGACCCCGGAAGAGGACGCCATGTTGGCCCGCCAGCGCTCGCGTTCCGACATCAAGGATCCCAGGGAATTCAAAGCGCGTTTCGGACTCGAACCGGTGGTCGATCGTCAATTGAACGCCGCCTTGGACGTCCTAGCCGGCATCCGACTTTTGAGTCAACCCGCGCACCGTAGCCTCAGCGCGGTGCAATAACATGATTCTCGCGCTAGAAAGTTCCTGCGATGAAACAGCCGTGGCGATGTTTGATCCCGCGCGCGGGATGATTGGCGAGTGGATTTACAGCCAAGTCGCATTGCATGAGAAATACGGTGGAGTGGTCCCGGATCTCGCGACGCGGGAGCATCTCCGCCATTTCGCGCCCCTATTCGAGCAAGCTCGCGCAGCAGTCAGTTTTGATCGCGTGGAGACAATTGCGGTCACCAATGGACCAGGCTTGGCGGCGTGTCT
>JBEENF010000215.1:0-6570 GCA_041192325.1 Verrucomicrobiota bacterium | reverse complement strand
CTTCCTGCCCAAGGACAAGTCGCTGCGCCTCCAACTCGCGACCGTGGCCCGCCTCCAGAAAGTGCTCGCTCAAATTCCCGATCACCCAGGCGCGCAGCACTACAAGATTCATGCCTACGATTTACCGCTGCTCGCCGATCGCGCGCTCGAAGTCTGCGACACCTATGGCGACATCGCGCCGGAGGTCCCGCACGCGCTGCACATGCCGACGCACATTTTCACGCGCCGGGGTCTGTGGGACAAATCGATCGAGTTCAACCTGCGCTCGGCGGCCGCGGCGAGGAAGCTCGCGCTCAACGCTGGCACCCTCAACGGCCATTATCCCCACGCGCTCGACTACCTCGCCTATGCTCACCTGCAACGTGGCCAGTATGGCGAGGTCCGGGCGATCCGCCGCACCCTGCAGACGCTCAATGGCCCTTATTCCCCGGTCCAACCCACCGCCATGGCCTTCGCGTTCGCGGCCGTTCCCGCCCGCGATGCGCTGGAACGCCAGGCCTGGACCGAAGCGGCGGAGCTGCCCCTGCATCAACCCGCGGTGTTTCCGTGGGGAAAGCAATATCTCAACTGCGACTCGATCACTCATTTTGCGCGCGCGATCGGCGCAGCGCGGAGCGGACAGCTGGATTCGGCCCGCGCCGAAATCGCCGAGCTCGAGCGCATACACCATGAATTGGCGGCGGGCAAAGGTCCGGCGTATTGGGTTTCCCAAGCGGAAACGCAGATCCTCGCCGCGCGCGGATGGGTGCAATTTGCGATGAAGAACACCGCCGAAGCGATCGTGCTGCTGCGGCGCGCGGTTGAACTCGAATCCACCATCGATAAGGAAGCGGTGACGCCGGGCGAAGTGCTTCCCGCCGGCGATTTGCTCGGTGATCTTCTCCTCGAAGCCAGCCGGCCCGCTGAAGCACTTGCCGCGTTCGAAGCTGTCCTCGCCGCCAGCCCCAACCGGCTGAACACCCTCTACGGTGCAGGCTGCTCGGCCGAGCGTGCGGGCGACGGCGCGAAAGCCCGTTCACTTTATGAGCAGTTGGCAAAGGTCGCGCACAACAGTGATGCCGGCAACAGTCGGGTCGAGCACGCCCGCGCCTTTCTCGCCAAGAAATGACTCCGTCAGGTCGACCGCCAGAAGCGGTCAGGTCCGAAGGGGTTGACGATTGACGGAGCAACCGCAACTCGGCCGCTTCAACCCGATCCACCCCGAATCCGGCTGTAAAGCCGACATCTACCTCGCTGGCCTCGACCCGCTTCACGCGTGGGCCCTGCCCTGCGCCGTACGCTTGTGGCCCAGCGAAATCCGCAGCGCTTTGCCCACACCCCACACCGATCCCGCCGCCGATTATTAACGAGACTACCCCGGACCGCCAACGGTCCCGCTCGGGAAACCGGGCGCCGACTGCATGCCAGAGAAAAGGCGCCCGGCATTCTCTCCGAGCACCCGGCTAGTTTTCCAAAGCCAGCCGAGCAATGACGTGAATGCCGTTCAGAGGTTGTGCGCGGTGCTAACGTCTCGCAGCGCAGTTCCTCACCTTGCCGCAAGCCACCTTGCTCTACCCGCTGGCGTAGAGACACGGAGAGGCCTGGAAATATCACTCCATTTTGTCCCTCGGTGCACGCTCACCGGGCCACTGGGCCGGCACTCCCGGCAACGACGTTCAACAGGTCCGAACTGGCCACGGAGGGGCACCAGTACTTTTCGACGTGTTCGACGGCAAGTTCGGTGCCGCGGGCGTGGCTCACATAGGGCGGCGTGCGGGGATTATACATGGCGTCGGTCAGGTCGCGGCACAGCACAACATTCTTGCCGAGCTTTACCATCTGGCGGATGCCGAACGGTCGGCCGAGCACGCAGTATTGAATGTGCACCCCCATCAGGACGACATTCCGGATGCCGAGCTGTTCGAGGAAATTGAAGATTTCGTCTCCCTTGTCGCTCACGCCGTCAAACCCGACGATCTTGATCGCCGGATGCTCGCGGGTGCTGGTTTTGGGATCCTTGTCCGTCGGCATTACCGGATCGTCGCAATCTTCCCATCCCTTGGTAAAAAGAATCGGGTAGTCCGCTTCGCGGCTGGGATCGAGGTAGCACCATTTCTCGATCGGCACGGGAGGATTTATCTTGGGCGCCAGCACGACCCGCTGCCGCTGCGGACTGGCCTCGTAGTGCGCCATGCCCCCGCTGGGTGCATGGATAATCTGCACGCCCAGCGAGCGGGCGGCCGAAACGACGCGATTCATCTCGGGAGCCATCACGTCCACGCGATGCGCCGCCATCTTGCACGGATGATCCTCCCACATGTCGCAAATGATGATGGCGGTTTCGGAGACTTTCCATTCCGCGATGCGGGCGCGGGTCTCGAAAACTCCGCTCTTGGGAGAAGATTCCTTCTGCTCGCGCAAATGAAGACGCAGGATTCCCGGCACGACCGCCCGGTTTGGCGCGATCGGAGCATCCGCGGCCATGATCGTTGCGGGAACCGCCGCGACCAAAAGCAGAAGTAACGTCAGGGCACGGGCGCCGGTCAGAGGAATTTTCTCACCAAGGGGGATGCGCATGGAGGTCGATCTCGGGGAGCCGGCATGCGGAGCCCGAGGACCCGGTCATGCACCGGAAGGGACGCTTCGGGCAACGGTTAAATTACCTCCAGCGCAACGGTCACCGTTCCGAGAATTTCCGCTCGTTTCTCTTTTTCCTGGAAAAGGGTCCCCGCCACGAGGTCAGCGTTACGCCATTTGTGCTCGTGCGCCAAGCCGCCCGTCTTCAACCTCGACGTTTCAGTTTTAAACCCCTGCCCCATGGACAATGTTCAATCCCAGCCTTTGTCGCGGCACGGCGACGGTTATCTCGACGCGCTCGGCTATCTCCAAATCGGCGCCGGCTCCCTGAGCGTGTTGATGTCGCTGATGCTTTGCTTTCAAGCGCTCTTTAGCCACGCGGAACTGCGTAGTCTGGCCTCCGTCTTCAGCTCGTCGCTTGACCTCATTGACCGGGCAATCGCCATCTATGTCGCCTTGCAGCTTTCGATCGGATGGGCGGCCGGCGGGTTGCAGTTTGCCGCGGGCATTTGCTGTCTGCGCGGCACGAATCTCCGGCTGGTGTGGGCGGCATCGCTCATCAGTCTTGCCAATTTTCCTCATGGCACGATAGCGGCCGTTGCGATGATCTGGGCGTTGCGCCGTCCGGATATCCGCTGCGCTTTCGCCCCACGCGCGATCACGTGACCGGTCTATATGACCAACCCGGCACGACGCTAACCACCGTGCCATGGGGGTTCGCCGCCCGGTGCAGCGTAATCGTCGGCTCGGAGCCATTGGTGACGCGCTTGACGTCGCCGCTGCTCGTTTCGGGACCTCCGGCTCAGCCTCGATCTTAAAACCCGCGGGTTCCGGCGCGTCCTTTGGCCAGCTACTTCCGGTTTCCGGCCTTTCGATGACACGCCAAGTTGGCCACGCCTCGCCTACTTCGTCGCCGTTCATCACCTGCCTCCCGGTAAGGGGTCGCGTTTCGGCGCGGCTCCGATTATTTAGATCAACGCGCTCGCCATGCCTGACCCCGAATCCACTCCACCTTCCCGCAATCCATCGGTTCCACCCGTGGAAAATTCGCCTGGCTCAATGCCCGCGAGCGAGACCCCGCGGGGTTCGGCAAACGACCCGGGACCCTTGCACGAGCACCGCCGTCGTCCGCGGTATTCCGGAAAAAATCCACGGCGTTTCGCAGATAAATACAAAGAGCTGAATCCCGCTCGTTACGGCACGGACGTGGCGAAGGTACTCGCTGCCGGCAAGACTCCGGCCGGCACTCACCGTCCCATTCTGGTCGCGGAGATCCTCGCCGAACTCGCGTTGCGGGCCGGTGAACACGCCGTGGATTGTACGCTCGGCTTCGGGGGACACGCCCGGGAAATGCTCGCGCGCGTCTCGCCGGGCGGTCGACTGATCGGGCTGGATGTGGATCCGATCGAGCTACCGAAGACCACCACCCGCCTCCGCGCGGCCGGTTGGGATGAGACCGTTTTCACCGCGGTTCGCTCCAACTTCGCCGGCCTGCCCAAAGTATTGGGCGAACTCGGTCTCGCCGGAGTCGACGCTGTCCTCGCCGACCTCGGCGTATCCTCGATGCAACTCGACGATCCGGCGCGCGGTTTCACTTTTAAAACCGACAGTCCGCTTGACCTGCGCCTGAACCCGACGCGGCCGCCGTCGGCGGCGGAGTGGCTCGCCCGCGTCAAGCCCGAGACGCTCGCCACCGTCTTGACCGAAAACGCGGACGAGCCCTATGCCGAGTTGCTGGCGCGAGAGCTCACGGTCCGCCGGGGCCGCGCACCTTTCACCCGCACGCTCCAGCTGGCCGAATCGATTCGCATGGTTTTGCGCGAGCACAACCCCGGACACGATGCTTCGACTGATGACGACTGCGTGCGCCGGGTGTTTCAAGCGATTCGCATCGCGGTGAACGACGAGTTTGGCGTGCTCGACATGTTCCTGCGCCACCTGCCCTCATGCCTCAAATCGGGTGGCCGCGTGGCGATTCTCACCTTTCACTCCGGCGAGGACCGCCGGGTGAAACACGCCTTCCGCGAGGGCCTGCGCCACGGCATCTATGCGGCGACCAACGACGAAATCATCCGCGCCGGCCCGGAGGAACGACGGAGCAACCCGCGTAGTTCCTCGGCCAAACTCCGCTGGGCGGTTCGAGCGTAGCGCCGGAAGTCCAGGTGGGTTGCGACTGGCGCCGGCATATTCGAGGCGAACATCCTCGCGGGTAAAGCTTCTGCGGAAACCCGACTTCGCATTCCAATCAGCAAGGCAAGCTCGCCTTCCTGAACCCGTTCTGGACCGAACCTGAAAACCCCCGCTTTTGGCGGCCGCGCTCGCAGCCAACCGCGGTTACCGCGGGACGGCGTTGCGGGTGACGTACTCGTCCACCGGCGACTCATCGGGGCCAACGTAATTGAAATACTCCGCGTATTGAAATCCGTACGCTTGGCCGCGCTGTCGATCGCGCGCCAAGGCGAACTCCTTTGCGTAGGCGCGATTCGCCTGTTCGTCGGTGCCGTCCAGCAACGGCAGCCGTTTGCCTTCCTGGGCCAGCCGCTCCCGCAGCTTGACGCCGGCGTCGCCGGCCGGTCCCTGCGTCACATTGGCCAGATTCACCCACACTTTCTGATCGATGAAATCCGTCGTATCGACCACCCGGTTGACCAGCTGCGGCCCGCGGCTGTGATAATATTTCTCGACCGGCCCGTGCAGCTTCAAGCCCGCGGCCAGGTGCTCCGGATAGTCCCACGAGGAACGGGCCATCCAGCAGGCCGACTCGACCGCCTTCGCGGTGACCGTGTGATCGGGGTTTCGTTCGTACAAGGCGGAGGGATCGTACACGATAACCGTATCGACCTTGAACGCGCGAAACAGGAATACCAGGCGCGCGCGGATCTCCACCAGCGGCCACGCGTCCATGTTGTGGTTGGGATAATTGAGGAAGATCGATTCCTTCAAGCCGAGGCGGCGTGCGACTTCATTGGTGTCGATCTCGTTCTTAGCCGCGACCGATCCATACGTCATGTTGGACGGCCCCGCCATGGAGTCGTCCGTCATCGTGATCAGAATCCCCTCGTAGCCCTCGTCGATGAGCTTGAGCACGGTGCCACCGGCGAAGATCGGAATGTCGTCACAGTGAGGCTGGATCGCCGCGAGGACTTTGCCGCGATGCGGCTTGCCGGGCCGGCGCGTTTCCACGCTCACCGGCGGCTGATACGAGGTGCTGCCCGTGCCGCCGCCAACCTTTTCTCCCGTGGGCGGCGGAGGGGAAGGAGGTGGGTTGTCCGCGCGGATCGAAGGGTTGGCTGCCACGGTCGGATTCGCCGCGCCCAAAGCTGCGCTGGCAACCAAGGTGCGTTCCAGGAATTCGCGTCGCTCCATAAGTTTCCCTAGGGATTACGTTCGCCCACCCGAGGCAATGATTTTCCGGGCGGACGCCGCGCGCCCCAGGCGCATGAGCATGTTTTTTTCGATCGGCCGATAGAGATTCCGGAAACCGTACCGCACGAGAATGATGAAGCTGTTCCTGCCGAGCCAAACTGCGATTTTGCCCGCGCGGTCCAGATCGTTGGTGAACGTCTCCACTGCGGCGAGGACCGCAATATTGTTACTCACCTGAAATCCCACCCCGACCAGAAACAGCGATACCGATGCAAATGCTGACCGGCCGCCCAAGACGCCGCGAGAGTTCCTCAAGCGAGGACGGTGGACCACCCCGAGCCGGGCTAAAACCCGACCATGCTCCACCTCAAGACGACGGCCATCGCCGGCACACACCGCCGCCAGAATGATGTCCGGTCCAACTTGGATCCCGGTGTGAGCCACACGACCGGGCAGTGCGTGTGACGGCCATCCATTATGCCGGCGAGGTAAACCGGGTCCCGGGGTGTTTGCGATACCGGCAAAATAATGTATCTTGATTCCGGTTACACACGGACGCTGGGGATTCAGGGTTTCGGGGCCCCAGCGTTCGCTGGCGCCGGAGATTTTCCGATGGTCCCGAACGCACTACGCTCCAGCCGCAGAACG
>JBEENF010000214.1:0-6591 GCA_041192325.1 Verrucomicrobiota bacterium | reverse complement strand
CTCGGCATTCCCTTCACCGAGGAAAAGGCCTTTCTGCAAGGCCTGCGGCCAATCTGGGTGGCGGATGGCAATATCGAAATCATGACCAAGGCCCGCGTGCCGTACCTGAAGCCGACCCCGGTGCTCACTTATCATCTCAGTGTGATCTTGAAGCGTTACGCCGGCGACTTTGTCGGCCTGCAGGAAACCAAACATCTGCTGGAAAAAATGGACGCGGAGTTCCCGGAGGTCGTGCGCGAAGTCCAGCGCGTGCTGCCCGTGCAAAAGATTGCCGAAGTCCTCCAACGCCTGGTGCAGGAGGATGTCTCGATCCGCAATCTGCGCACTATTTTCCAGGCCCTGATCGAGTGGGGCCAAAAGGAAAAGGAAGCGGTGCTGCTCACGGAGTACGTCCGCTCGAATCTTCGCCGGTACATCAGCTACAAATTCAGCCGCGGTCAGAACATCATCGCCGCGTATCTGCTCGAGCCCGACACCGAGGAAAAAATCCGCAAGGCGATCCGGCAAACCTCGGCCGGCGCCTATCTGGCGCTCGATCCCGCCAGCGTGAAGAAACTCCTGCTGTCGGTGCGCAAGCAAGTCGGGAATATCTGGGAAACCAACCAACGCCCGGTGCTGCTCACCTCGATGGATGTCCGCCGCTACACGCGCAAGATCATCGAGCAGGAAATGTACGATCTGCCGGTTCTCTCCCATCAGGAACTGACCGAGGAAATCACCATCCAGCCGCTCGGTCGGATTTCGATGTAAGTCGCCATGAAAGAACTGAATTTAGCCCTGCACGCGCTGTGCGATGAACTCAACGTTCCGCCGCCCGCCCCGGACGCCAAGTCCCGCTACGCATTGCAGGTCGGCAATGTGGTTCTGCGCCTGGCCCCATCGGGCGCCAACGAGGTCGTGCTCGAAGGCGTGATTCTCCAGCTTGAACCCGAAACCGCAGCCAATCTCTCTTCCCAGCAGGACTTGTCGCGGCAGCTCATGGCGTGGAATCTGGCGCGGCTGAAGGGCCAGGGCCGCCTCGAGGTCCTCAGCTACGACGAGCAGGAGAATCAGCTGATCCTGTGGCGCAGCTGGCTGCGCGACGACCGACTGCCGCAAAGGGTGCTGCGCGGCGCCGAGCAAATGCTTAACGAGCTCGATTTTTGGCAATCCGCGATCTTCGCCCTGCGCCCGGGCCTCGCCCCAAAAGCAACCCTCCCGTGAGACTCAAGCTCTTCTTCCCCGGTATCCTCCTGCTCGCGCTGAACCCCGTCCCAGCCGCGATCCCGTGGCGCACTCCCGAGTACTCCGCGCAAGCGAACCTGGCGCCTGCCACTGACCTCCTCCGCACCTTTGCCGAGCGCCAGAACATCCCGCTGCAGATCACCGAACAGTCGTCCTTGCGCATCTCGGGCGACTTTCAAAACCTCCCCCCCCGTCAGTTCCTCAATGCGGTCTGCGAAGCGGCGGAACTCATCTGGTTCTGGGACGGCGCCCGACTGCAGGTCGATTCACTCGCCGAGGCGCAGACCAGAGTGCTTGAGATCGAAACGCTGTCCCCGGCAAAGGCCGAATCCACCTTTGAAGCACTCGGCTTCGAATCCGGCCCGTCGAACCGCGCATTTTCCGTCCGCGGCGTGACCGGAGTCCTAACCATCAGCGGGGGTAAAAAATTCCTGGAGCTGGCCGAACCCCTCTTGCGGGCCCTCAACGCCCAGCAGATTGAGCGCAATCTGCAGGCGCGCGACCAGGCAACGCGCGACGAGGAAGCGGCCCGCGCGCTCGACGCCAAGATCGTGGTGCGGGTCTTCCGCCTCACGCACGCCTCGGCCGCGGACATCACTGTGCGGGGCGCGTCCTCCCAAACCACCCTGCCCGGCGTGGCCCGCGCACTGCAGAACATCATGGGCAATTCCCCCGGCAGCCTCTCGACCGGGGCTGATGCCGTCGAGCGCAAGCAGCAACTGACCAGCCTGCGCGGCATGGGCCTTTCCGCCATCGGCAAGGATACCGCCGCGAAGGGCGCCGCCGCCAGCGGGCGGACCGAACGCTCCGAAGATTCCGGCGCCACCGAGCAGCCTGCCCAGATCCAGGCCGAACCGCGCCTGAATGCCGTCATCGTGCGCGACTCCGCCGCACGGATGCCGATGTACGAGTCGCTCATTAAGCAACTGGATGTGCGGGGTGCGGTCATCGAGATTTCGGCCGCCGTGGTCGACATCGACAGCGACAACAACAAAGCGCTGGGGGTCGAGTTCCTCAGCTTTGGCGACAGCAAGGGCTCCGTGACCCCTCGCCTCGGGTTTGAGGCCGACCGCAGTTTCAACGTGGGCAATGGCGAGAACGTCCAGGCCCAGCCGGTTTTTACCGACGGACCCAATCTCGTGCGCGGCGCCGGTTTCGCCTCTTCCGTTCTGGTGCCAGTCAGCGGCTACGAACTCCTCGCCCGCATCCGGGCCCTCGAGGAAAAGGGCGAGGCCCAACTCGTCACCAGTCCCTCCGTCATTACGCTCGACAACATTGAGGCGAACCTGCGGCAGGACGACACCGTTTACGTGCGGGTTTCCGGCAACGGAACCGGGGCATCCTCCGACCTGTTCGATGTGCGCACCGGCGTTCAACTGCGGGTCACCCCCACCGTCGTGCAAGAGGATGGCCGACTTTCTTTCCGGCTGGTGGTCGACGTCCGGGATGGTTCGTTCAGCGATCTTAAGGTGGACGGCGTGCCTTCGACCCGGGAAAGCGCCATCAATACCCAAGCCATCGTGCCTTCGAACAAGACCCTGTTGATCGGTGGCTACTTTGTGGAACGCAGGAACCAGACCACCCGTCAGATCCCCGGACTTGGCAGTATCCCCTACGTCGGCCGGCTGTTTCAACGCCGCGAGACCAACCAATCCCGGGCGCAACGTTTCTTTTTCATCACCCCCCGCCTCGTGGATGTGGAGAAAGAGTCCCGCGTGAACCAGCCCGTGGCAGTGCCGGCCAAGAGCAAGGATCCCCTGCCCGCGACCCACACGGATCCCGAGACCGTTCGACAGCTGGCCCACGACTTGGCCGGAAAATCCCTGCCGCCTGAAACCCGCCGCGCGGAAAAACCCTGAGTTTATCTCCCGCCATGGCCGAAAACAGCGATTGGATCTTCAAGATTATCTCCGGCCCGCATCAGGGCGTGGAAGAGGCCCTCCCGGAGGGGCGCATCGTCGTCGGCGCCGCGCCCGAATGCGACATCGTCCTCCACGATGTTCTCATCGCATCGCACCACTTCGCGTTTCAACTGGCCGGCGGTGTGCTGCAGGTTGAGCCCCTCGAGGGCCGGGTCTACTGCCAAGGTCGGCGGGTGACCTCCCCCACCGCGGTCGCCCCGTTTGATTTTATGACGGCCGGCACCACCCATCTCGTCGTCGGCCGGGCCGCGGCGCGGTGGCCACTGCTTTCCGCCGCCGATGCCCCCGAGCTTGAGAAAGAGGCTCCGGCGCCGGCGCCCGAAACCACCGCACCCGCCGGTCTCGCCACCGGCGCTGGCGCCACCGCCGCTCCCGTCTTGCCCGATGGACCCACACCGATCCAGCGCCGACGCGCCTGGTGGCTCGTCGGCTGCGGCGCCCTCATGTTGGTGCTTTGGGCTTTCTTGTGGTTTTTGTGGCGGCCGGCCCCTCCGCCGGAAACCGCCCCCCCGAGCGCCAAGGTCCGCACCGAGAAAATTCTTCAGTCCCTCCCCCAAGCCAACCAGATCAAGGTCGAGGAACGAGAGGGATGGCTCATCGTATCCGGTTACCTCGATTCCGAAACCGCCGTCCAAACCCTCACATCCGCCCTGCAGCGGGAAGTCCCCGAGGCGACGCTCCGGGTCTGGAGTATCGCACGCCTGCTGGAAACGACCCGCACCTTCATCGCGGAACGCAGGCTGAATCTCACCGTCGACGGCGGTGATAAAGGACAGATTACCATTCGCGGGAACATTCCCTCGAAAACCGAATGGGACCGCGCCCGCCAGATGCTGTTAGCCGAAGTTCCCGGCCTGCAGCGCATCACGGACGAAGTCAGCGTCGCCCCGAAAAAGGCGTTGACCGGCCAGGCCGCGCGACCGCTTCCCGAGCCCGCCGCTTTCGGAGCGACACGGGCGGGGGTTACGATCTTGGCGGTGCAAGCCCTTGAGAGCGGGCAAGGCTGGGTCCGCCTGAGCAATGGAACCATCCTCTTTTACGGTGGACGCTTGGACGAAAAAACCCGCCTGACGGGCATCGAGGAGAGTCAGGCAGCCTTCGAACACGGGGGCCAAAAAATTTTGATGCGGGTCGGCGACGACCTGTTCGAAATTCTATCGTCCCTGAATTCAGCCGTAAAATCAGAAAGCCTACCCCAAACGGGTGAAAAAAAAGCCCCTTGAGCTAACCTGCATTGACCGACTTCTCCTGCCCAACCGCACTTTCCGCAGCATGAACCCGATCGACATTCCTGAATTTGACGAAGCCTTGGCGAATGATCGCGACGGGACCTTTCACCGCGCCGTGGAGGCCCATTTGATCCAGGCCGCCGCCGACTTGCGCACCGAAACTCTCCGCGGTCTGTCACCGCTTGAGTTCGCTCAGGCCACCCAGATCGAGACCGCGCTAGAGAAAGGCCTGCAGGTCATTCGCTTCTCCGCCCATTTGTCCCAGTCCCAATAATCAACAAACATCCCGCACTATCATGGCAACTCTCTCCACAGATCCCCTCTTCGGCGCCGACTCGACAATTTGGACCACAATCAAAGGCATGGCCGCAACCGTTAGCAGCCAAACGAACAATTCGGTCGCCGCCGCCGCCACCACCGACTTTTCAGATCCGGGCGCCGTCGTCCTGCTGCAGATGCGCATCAACCAAGTGACCAACGCGGCCACGGCGGTCTCCAATCTGGCGAAGGCGCTGCAGGAACCTTCGAAAAACGCCGTCAGCAATCTCCGCTGAACCTCAAGCCTTCCGACTCATGCAAACCTCCAGCGAAACCGTGCGCCTGATGATGCGACTCGGCTACTGGTCGGTCTGGCATGGGCTGTACACCGAGGCCGCCGCGCTCTTCAGCGGAACGCAGGCGGCCCGCCCCCAAAGTGAAATCCCCATTATCGGGATGGCCGTTTTGTCCATGGCGATGAACCGTCCGGAGTACGCTGTCCAGATTCTGCGGGAACAAGCCCTGCCGCTCAACCCACAAAGCGATCTGGTCTCGGCTCATTTGGGCTGCGCGCTTCGCGTGGCCGGGCAGGAGGACGAAGGGCTGCAAATTCTGCGGCAGATTGCGATCTCCAGCACCGATCAAAACGCCCGCCAGATGGCGCAAAATTTGGAGACCAAAGCCGCCGAACAGTTGAAGCCCCTCCTCTCCAAGATTCTATGACTCCCCTCGTTGGCAACGTTCCCGTCGCCCTGACCGCCGCAGCCCTGCCTGAGCCGCTCGCCCCGTCCTCTGCCTCGGATCTGGACCGCCTCCGCTCGCTCATCCAATCCACCGCCTCGCAAACCGCCAACCCGGCGGGAAACGTCGCCGCTCCGGACCTCGCCGTCCCACCGGGAGCGTCTCGCTCGCTGGGAGACTCCATTCTCCAGGGCATGCTGGCCTTTGGAGAGAAGTATCAGAACTCGATGAAAATGATCGATACCCGGGTGAAGGATGTCGTCGGCGAAAAAGGTGACGGCCTGAATAACTTTTCTGATCTGATTTCGCTGCAGATTGACGTATCCAAGTGGTCCATGTCCGTCACCGGAGTGGACAATGCAGCCAAGGCCGGGACGAACACGATCAAGGAACTGAGCAAGGGTGGTTAAGCCGCGGGGCGAGGCATTTTTGCTCCTCCGCTGCTGACGCGCCGGCCGCACCTCCTCATTTAATCTAATGACGTCTCCGCTTCTGGTTCCGACGTGGGCTGTTTTGCGCGTCAAGCTAATCACCCCGCTCCTTCTCCTGACGCTTTTCCTGTCTGGCTGCGCCAAGATCACGCTCTTTTCCCAACTGGGAGAACTCGAGGCCAACGAAATGATGGCAATTTTGCTGCAACGGGACATCCCGTGCAGCAAGGAACCCGGCAAAGAAGAAAAATGGCTGCTTAAAGTCGACTCCTCCGACTTCGCCCGGTCGGTGGACATCCTCAAAGGCCACGGCTACCCCCGCGACAAATTCGCCCGGATGGGTGATATCTTTCAGAAGTCCGGCCTGGTAAGCTCTCCGACCGAGGAACGCATTCGATATATGTATGCCCTTTCCCAGGAGCTCTCGGAAACGATCATGCGCATCGACGGAGTCCTGAACGCCCGGGTGCACATCGTCATCCCCGATAACGATCCGCTCGCGGCCAAGGTCACGCCCTCTTCCTGCGCGGTATTCATTCGCTACCGCTCCGGTTTCGACCTCGAGAGCCTCGCGCCCCAATTAAAAAATTTGGTCATGAACAGCATCGTGGGGCTCAACCACGACAACGTTTCACTCGTGCTGGTCCCCGCCGCCAACGGTCCCTTCGCTCCGGCGCCGCGTCTGGAATCCGGAGGATCACCGTGGCAATCTTGGGGAGTGCTGGGCTTGGGCGTTCTCCTCGTGGGCGGCTTAGCTTGGTTTTTCTCCCGCGAGCTCAAGCGTCG
>JBEENF010000213.1:0-6603 GCA_041192325.1 Verrucomicrobiota bacterium | reverse complement strand
CCCTCGACCACAAACCACGATTCACCGGGCCCGTTTTCGGCTGAAACGATCTTTCCTGCGTAACTGGCGCGCGTAGTCGCCAACGAAAGTTTAGCGACCTCCAGGCGGACGCCGCCGATCAAGATTGCGTCCCGCGGTTGCAGCGCGGTGCCGAGCACCGCGGCGGCCCGACCGTCGCAGGTCAGCTCGCCCCACGGTGTGGGCACGCGAAGAGTCGAAGGGGTGAGCATCGAGATGATGATATCCGTGCCGATTACGGTTTCGACCGCCACTGCCACCGCGTCGGCGGGAGATCCCACCGGCAGCGCCACGCGGCGCACGCTTCGGGTGAGAGGCCGGTCGACCGGGGCGCCCTCGAAGACGGTGACAAACTGGTCAAGGCCGGAGCCGCGAGTTTCGCGGATGAGGTAGGGCAGAACGGCGCCCCGATCGGTGTTGCGATGGTCGCGCTGGCCCCAGCCCTCGCCGACGGTGACTTGTTCGCCCGCCGCGCCCGGCGCCCAGGCCGTGAACTGGTAGTCGCCGCTCACCCGCCAAGTGGCGTGCCACGGAGTTGCCCCGGAGCCCGTGCGCGCGTGCGCCAATTCCACCGCTGTCGCGGAGGCAGCGGTGAGCGCCACTCCTTCGACGGCGTAGTCCTTCGTGGGCCCATGCAGTACAAACTGCCGTCGGTCGCCGCCTTGAGTGCGAAAAATGTCCACGAGGTACGAGCCCGCTTCGCCATGGTCGATTTGGATAACCGTTCGCCGGTAAATCGAGGCCGCGGCGTATGCGCGGGAGGACGCTTCCATCACCTTCACTTTCGGCGTCGTGGCGAACAGATGAAAACTGCCTCCACGCTCGCGGGTGCGCTGTTCCTGGCCATCCAGCAGGACGAGGTGGTGGGCGAACGCGCGCGAGGTTTTGTGCTTGTCGGGATGGTCCCAGAGATAGCCGAGATCCGAAAGGAGTTCGTGCCCGCCTGACCAGTAGTAGAGATCGAGGCTGTCTTGATGGTGATGCGAGCCCCAGTCTGCTGCGTTAAGAACCGCCACACTGCGCCGACCATCGTGGCCGGTGCGCAGGTACCCTTGCGATAAAGACGGGAAGACGACATCCGGCAGGGAGAGTGGCGGCGCCGCCCGCGCCGCCACGCCGGGTTCGCGTTGGAAAATGGCTTCGCTGGGCGCAGCGGGCGCGCCGTCGCGCGACAATTCCTTGAGGAGGGCCACATGCTCGTCGGTGGGATAACAGAGCGTGATGAGTTCGGCGAAACCCGCGTTGATGGTGGTATTGCGGTAGGAATCGGCAATCGGCGGATGGCGCAAATCGCCCTGCAGCGTCCAGATCAAAGCCTGCCAGCAATCGCCGTAGCGGGTGTCGCGGCTGGCGTCGAAACCATCAATTCGCGTTCCTTCCCGATTGCGATAACCGGCGGGATCCGAGTAGCCGCGAAACATCAGCCCAAAATTGCGGATGCCGCCCATCGTCATTAGAGCATACGCCGCGGATTCGGAAGTGCCGCCGTCGGGTAGAAACCAGTCGTTCACGGTCCGGCGAAAGCCCTCCAATCCGAAACTCACCAAGTCGGGATGGCCTGCGCTCATTCCGACCATGGCGGCGCCCGCGCGGTTGCCGACGGACTTGTTGTTGATGCCGGGATCGCACATCGCCAGGTAGGCGCTTTCGAGCAGCACGTCGCGTTCGATGCGTCGCCTCTCGGCTTCCGAATACACGGGGGCGCCATTTTCCGCTGCAGCGCAGGTGAGGTCGTAGGCTTGGGCGACGCGCGACACCCAGGCTCCGTCCATGCCGGATGAACCCAGACGACTGGCAGCCCAGTACGCGGCGTGAAGTTTTCTGTCGGGGCGATTGGGAGGAACGACGAGTTCGTCCGTAGGTAGATGGGTGATACGCTCCGCGGCGACGCGGGGATCACAGTCCGCGTACTCGCCATAAGCGTAGCCGGCGCGGACCAGGTAGGAAGGCAGCACTTCGGCCAGGCGGAGCAACATGGTTTTGGCGCCCCGGGCATATTTTGGTGCACTGCTCAGTGCGTAAGCGATGGCGAGCGTGTTGAGTCGTGCGGCGGCGCTGGCGAGCTTTTGCGCGCGGATAATGCCCGTGAAACTGGGCCGCGCGAGATAACCGAAGCAGTTGAACGGCTCCCCCCCGGCAAAGCTGAATTTCTGCCGGGGGTCCCAAGTGCTTTGCAAAACCACGGTCTCCGGAAAAGTCGTGTTGGGAAACACTGTGCGGCAAACGGTGCACGTCAGTTGGTCGGGCTTTTCTTCTGTCCACGACCACTGCCCGTTTGGGTGCCAGGGCAATCCTTTCGCGCGACAACCCGGACAGGGCCCAACGCAACCGGGCGTGGTCTGTTCGATCATTGTCGCCAGGTATTCCGGAGACAGTTTTGCCAGCGTCTCATCGGCGTTCGCCTGAACGCTGGTTAGATAATCACGAGCCGACGGATAAAGCGCGATGTTCTGTTTGGCTCGCGCCACATCCACCGCCTTGATCGCTGCGGCGGGATGTTCCACGGTCTCTCGGTGCGTTTCCCAGACTTGGTAATTGATTGGCGGCTGGCTAAATCCGGGCAGCGCGAATCGGAGCAAGAGTGCGCCGGCCACGGCAGCTTGCATGCTGCGGCGGGCGCGTCGCGAGAGTAGTGGCGGTGTCATGGGGGGAGGGGCCGGTCAGTGGAGAAACTGCGGGTTTTGTGGTTACTCGCGATAATTATTCCGACCTCGACTCCGTGCCAGCGCGGGGCGGCTGGTCGCCGCGGATGTTCGTACACGTTCACGACTACAGCTCTCCTGTGTTGGAACGCATTGAGGTGATCGTGGACCATGGTACGCGTATGACTCCAAACGAATCCGTTCCTCCGAAGCCCCGGCGCTTCTCGATGATACGATCGTTTGTGCTCGCGGATCTCCTGACGTTGGGAAACGGATTCTGCGGCAGCGGCTCCGTGCTCGCCGCCATGCAGTTTCTGATCACGCAAGAGCCGCGCTGGCTGTTAGGGTCCATGACCTTGCTGCCGGTGGCGCTGGTATTTGATTTTGCCGATGGCCGCGTAGCTAGGTGGAGGCGGCGCTCGTCGATGCTGGGAGCCGACCTCGATTCGCTGGCCGATGTCATATCGTTTGGTCTCGCCCCGGCGGCGCTTGGCTTCGCGGTGGGATTGCGGAGCGGAGTGGATGTCGCAGTCCTGCTCTACTTCGTTGCGTGCGGCATCAGCCGTCTCGCGCGTTTCAACGCGACAGCCGACTTCCTGGCGGATGAAAGCGGCAAAGTGAAATATTTTGAAGGCACCCCGATTCCGACCAGCGTCGTCATTGTTGTGCTGCTGGGGGTGCTGCATGCGCAGAACCTGCTGGGCGAAAATCTGTGGCTGGGAAGTTGGACGGTCGCCGGCCTGACGTTGCATCCGCTGGCGCTGGTGTATGCCCTCAGCGGCAGTGCGATGATTAGCACGATAAGGGTCCCCAAAATCTGAGTGGCAGACTGAGAAGCGCGCCTGTGGAAGTTGCCCTGGGGCGCGTTCTCCGCAACGCGCGGCGGGGATTTCAAATCCTCCAAAACACGTCACGATTGTGAGCGGCGCGGACGTTTTGGCCGGGAGAGATGTCCGTTTCCACGATCGTCACAGACATGCCGACCTCTGGGGCGTCGCGATTCATGCTGGAACGTGGCGCCCGCCGCCTGAAGGCAAGTCGTGCATCCAAATACGGCATTTCCTCGCCAACATCTGATTGATGTTCGGGCGCGTCCTGGACGAACCCCCCTTGTCAGCGTGGGGACAATGTGTTCGTTTCGGTCCAACGCTCCCCCCGCCGTGGGCAGTCGAACGGGTCTCTCGCCGCATGAAAAACTATCGCCGGAGTTTTATCAAAAAATGCGCGGGGCTGTCCGCCCTGCTTGGCTTTTCGTTGTCGGGCCGCGGGGCCGCGGGTGGTTCGCTCACCGCGCGACCGACTTCGGACAAAAAAACTTTTGTCACTGCTCATTTTTTTTCCGGAAACGGCGATGTGCCAGAAGACCTTTTCGGCGATCTCTGCCTGATGCGCAAAGGATCGCCACAAATGACTTACAGCGGCAGTCCGACGACCATTGAACCCATCGCGACACGCGAAGAGTGGCTCGTGAAAAAACAGGCGCTGCGGGATATTTTCACCATGATCCTGGGGTATCCGCCGCCAGGGCAGGATTGTTCCCTCTCCATCAAGATCGAGAGCGAGAAAGACCAAGGCGATTATACGGAGCGGCGGGTAAGTTATTTGCTCAGCCCCGGTGAACGCGTGGCTTCGCTCGTTCTCGTCCCGAAGAGCGCGCGAAAACCGGGACCTGCCGTCCTCACCATTCATCCCACAACCAAGGATGGTAAGGAGCAGACGGTGGGGCGGGGCGAGAAGATCGATGGGCAAGTCACTCCGGCGGCGCAGCGACGCGCGTATGGACTGCACCTTGTGCGCCGCGGATACGTTACGTTTTCCCCCGATCTGCTCGGAGCAGGGGAGCGGATCTATGCCGGCCGGCGGGAATTCGACAACCAGCCGTTTATTGACGCGCATCCTACTTGGTCAGGCACGGGCAAGGACCTCTGGGATCTCCGGCGCGCCATTGATGTCATGCAGACGATTCCGGAAATCGATCCCGAGCGAATCGCGTCGATCGGTCATTCGCAAGGCGCGGGGCTGACGTGTTACCTCGCCGCCATTGATGAACGGGTGAAAGTGGCCGTGAGCAACTGCGGCGTCTGGCCGGCGCGCATTCATCGCAATCCGTTTCATCAGGCGCGAACTCAGTGGTGGACCGGCCAGCCGGCGAACCGCCCCTTCTGCTACGCGGGCAAGCCATTTCCCATCGACGATCATGAGCTTCTGGCTTTGGCCGCCCCGCGTCCGTATTTGAATATATCTGCGCTCAACGACTCCGGTTTCAAACCAGAGGATGAAGCCTTCACCCGCCCGGCTTGGGAAAACCTTGGGTCCAACGTTAAAAAAATCTACGCGCTCCTTGGCGCTAAAGATCGCTTCGAACTGCGGCTGCATCTCGACGCTCACGACTTCCATGATCCGATGCGGGAACTGGCCTACGCTTTTCTTGACCGGCACCTGAAATAAACAGCTGGGGTGTTGCACCCGTCTGCGTCAGCTCTAGCTTGCGTTCGACTCCTGCTCGTTTCAAGTCAACCTTGCTTCGGTGGGACGCATGCAAGCAGGGTGATTTTCAACCATCAAACCGTATCAACCATGAATCGTAACAATGCAATTGGGCTTCTGATCGGCTGCCTCGCGCTCGCGATGCCGATGCAGTTTTCGCAGGGGGCCAGCAGCGCTGGGTCCGTGGCAACGCAACCAACGGGGATTGTGACGGGACAAGTCAGCAATGCCGCGACCAAATACTTTTTGGAAGGCGCCGTGGTGCAGATTGCCGGCACTGCGCTGGCGACCACAACAGATCGCGAAGGCCGCTTTCGGCTCACGGACGTCCCTCTCGATGCAAGCTCGCTCGTCGTGAGCTTCGCGGGTTTGGATACGGAGAGGATCCCGCTATCCGTGCAAGCCGGGCAGACCGTGGTGCGGAATGTCGACCTCACCGCCAACGTCTATAAACTCGAGACGTATCGTGTCGTGGGTGATCGGGAAGGCAGTGCCTTGGCGATCACGCGGCAGCGCGCGGCCGCCAACGTCAAGAACGTGGTGGCCACCGATGCTTTTGGCACGCAGACGGAGGACAACGTGGGCAGTTTCCTGCAGCGGCTTCCGGGTGTTACGGCCGACTTTTCCACCGGCAGTGTTCGCGAGGTCATGGTCCGCGGCATCAACTCCAATTTGAACACCGTCGAGATGGACGGCATCCAGCTTGCGAATACCAATTCCTCGGGCACCAACCGTTTCTTCGATTTTCTGCAGGCTTCAATTTCGCTCGTCGAGAGCATCGAGGTGACCAAGGCGCCGACGCCGGACATGCCGGCGAGCTCTATCGGCGGTAGCATCAACATGGTGACGCGAACGGCTTTCGGACGGAGCACGCCGCGGCAGTTTACCTACTCGATTGGCGCGGTGCATACCATCGACCGCATTGGCGGGCGCGCGGAAAAGTGGTACGAAGAACCCCTCAAAGGGGTTACCCCGTCGATGAATTTTAGCTATTCCGATCTCCTGGGGCAAAAGCGGAACCTCGGCATCCTGATGTCCTTTTCCCGCAACACGGCTTTCGGCTCGTCTGAGGACGCGGTGATGTCTTACCAGGCGGTCACGACGCAACCGGCGTTTATCCGCACGGTGGCTCCCCGCGTCGTTGCCGTGCAGGGACCGCATACCCGCCAGAACGAGAGCGTAAAGTTCGAGTACAAGTTGACTGAAAATACCGTCCTCACTTTCAACGCGGTGCATAACCTGTACTTGGAGGTGAACGATACGCGCGCCTTTAATCTTCAAGCCGCGAATGCGGTCGCAAGTTTTCGGCCCGGTTACAGCGAATTCTTTAGCGAGGCCATTCCGCTCACGACGACGATCGCCAACATGGCCGAAACGTCGTATGACAATGTCTCGCACAACTATCGTTTCCTCACCTCGGCCATTCACCGACTCGACGGTCTGACAATCGACTACA
>JBEENF010000212.1:0-6617 GCA_041192325.1 Verrucomicrobiota bacterium | reverse complement strand
GGCCTTTGTGTGGTCTGACCTCGCGCTGAGGCGGGGAGCGCGCAATTGCCCCTTGCGAGCTTAACCGCGGCATAATGCTTTCAATCGCTGGCCACTTACTTGCAGAACTTGACGACCAAGGCTTCACTCGTTGTCTGACGTCAAACCACCAGCCCTTTCCACCAACTTATTCATCGTGAAAAGCCGTTTCGCTTTAATTTGCGCGCTCTCCTGCTTCCAAGGCCGGGCCGTCGCCGCCGATAACATCCAGTTCCGGACCACCTACAATCAGGCCTATGGG
Source organism: Verrucomicrobiota bacterium (assembly GCA_041192325.1). Lineage (GTDB taxonomy): Bacteria > Verrucomicrobiota > Verrucomicrobiia > Opitutales > Opitutaceae > ER46. The sequence goes on along the minus strand of JBEENF010000212.1, from coordinate 6,337 downwards.
GAGACCAAGAATTCGGTCACCCTCGATCCCGCGAAAGACCTACCGCATTACCCGGCCATCGAAGTGAAGGACGCGCTCGCCACTTGGAAGGTGAAATCCGGTTTCAAGCTGCAACTCGCCGCCCACGAACCGCAGGTCCGCGACCCGGTGGCGATCTCCTTCGATGAGAACGGACGCATGTTTGTGTCCGAAATGATCGATTATTCCGAGATGCGCGACGCGCAGCCGCATCTGGGCCGGATTTCCATGCTGGAGGACAGGGACGGCGATGGGGTTTACGAGACCAGCACGGTATTTGCGGACAACCTGCCCTGGCCCACGGGGTTGATCTGGGCGAACGGCGGTTTGTTCGTCTGTGCCACGCCGGACATCTGGCGCTTCGAAGATCGGGACGGCGATGGACGCGCCGAGATCAGGGAAAAAGTTTTCACCGGTTTTGGGTCCGGATTGGACCGACTGAACGTGCAATCGATGATGAACAGTCCGATGTGGGGTCAGGATAACCGGATCCACGTCCAGACCGGCGGAGGCGCCCGCGGCAAAGTGAAGAGTCTGAAAACTCCGGCGCCTGAAATTGAGCTCGGGGGCCGCGATTTCTGGTTTGATCCGCGCACTTACGAGTTCGGCTTGGAAGGCGGCGGGGCGCAGTTCGGCATGAGCTTCGACAACTACGGTCGCAAGTTTGGCTGCTCGAATTCCGTCCACCTGCAATACTGGGTGTACGAGGACCGGTACGCGCAAAATCCTTTCTTCACGCTGCCAGCCGCGCGGCAGAGCATTGCCGCCGACGGCGGCGCAGCGGAAGTCTTTCGCATTAGCCCGGACGAGCCGTGGCGCATCATTCGCACTCGCTGGCGCATCGGCGGCGTCGTGCGCGGCGCGGTCGAAGGCGGCGGCCGGGTGAGTGGATATTTCACCGGCGCCACCGGCACCACGGTATTTCGCGGCGACGCTTACGGTGAGGAATTCGTCAACAACACCTTCACCGGAGACGCGGGCGGCCAGTTGGTCCACCGCAAGATCATTTCGCCCGAAGGCGCAACGCTGGTCGGAAAGCGTCCGGCGGACGAACAGAACTTCGAATTTGCGGCCAGCAAGGACACTTGGGTGCGCGTGGTGAACTTCGCCAACGCCCCGGACGGATGCCTCTACGTCTGCGACATGTATCGCGAGATCGTTGAGCATCCGTGGAGCATTCCCGAAGAGATCAAGCAGCACCTCGACCTCAACAACGGGAATAACCGCGGGCGCATCTACCGCATCGCTCCGGAAAATGCCGGCTGGCAGCGGCGGAGTCAGGTGCAACTCGGGCGCGCCAGCACCGCTGAACTGGTGAAGACGCTGGAACACCCGAATGGCTGGCATCGCGACACCGCCTCGCGTCTGCTTTACGAGCGCCAGGACAAGGCCGCGACACCGCTGCTTGCCAAACTGGGGGGCGATTCCAAATCGCCCCTGGCCCGTCATCACGCTTTGGGCGCGCTCGACGGCTTGGGCGGGCTGAACGAGGAGGCGGTGGTGCGCGCCTTGAGTGACACCGACGAACACGTTCGCGAACGCGGCCTCGTCGTCGCCGAAAAAGTCGCGGCCGGGAGCGGGCTGACGGCCCGTCTCGGCGAAAAGCTCGCGGCATTGGTCGACGACCCCAGCGTGCGGGTGCGCTTCCAGCTGGCGTTTACGCTGCAGACGATGCTTGGGGGCGCGTGGCCGCTTGATTCGGGCGACAAGTCGTCCGCGAAACTTGCGGCTTCGGCCTATGCGCGGCTCGCGACCAAGGATTCCGGTGATGAATGGGTTTCCGCGGCGCTATTGAGCGGGCGGCCGGAAATCGTGGCGGGCGTACTATTTCCCGCCTTCACTCGCGATCTCCCGCTGGCAAAAAAAGCGGAGGCATTTGTCGCGCGCTTGATCGAGATCCACGCCGCTTCAAAGCCGGCGGCCGGCTTCGCTTCCCTGATTGATTTTGTCGCACAAGGTGAACCGAACTCCGTGTGGCTCCGCGCGCTGGGCGCCGGGTTGCGGCGCGCGGGTACCACCATCGAGCAAGCGGACTCGGGTCGCCGGCTGGCCGCGGTGTTCACCAGAGCCGCTGCCACGGCGGCGGATGCGAAGAGGCCCGCGGCAGCCCGCCTCGAAGCCATCGATCTGCTGGGCGTGGCCCCTCCCGCCCAGTCCCTCGCCACGCTCACGGCCTGTCTCGCTGCGGGGCAGCCCGACGCCATTCAAGCGGCCGCCATCAAGACGTTGGCCCAGCAGTCCGCCGCCACCGTCGCGCCGGCCTTGTTGCGCGCGTGGCCGAATTTCGGGTCGAAAGCCAAGGAGACCGCTCTGGCCACGTTGATCAGTCGCGAAGATAACGCCCTGCAGTTGCTGCAGACGATTCAGTCGGGCGCGATCAAGCCGGACGAGCTCCCGGCTTCACAGGTGCAAAGCCTCGTGCAGCACCGGAGCCCCCAGGTCTCGTCCTTGGCGAAGACCGCGCTCGCCGCGGTGATTCCGCCGTCGCGGGAGCAGGTGGTCGCGAAGTTTCAGCCTTCAGTCGCCACCCGGGGCGAGGCCGTCAAGGGACTGGCTCAGTTCCAGGGCCGTTGCATGGTGTGTCATCGCGCCGGCAACCAGGGCGTCGCAGTCGGTCCCGATATGGTCACCGTCAAGACCAAGGGGCGCGAGGCGCTGCTCACCGCCATCTTGGAGCCGCATAAGGAAGTCGCGCCGCAATACATCGCTTACGAGGTGAACACCAAGGACGGCCAAGCCTATTCGGGGATCATTGCGCAGGACGAGGCGAGCAGTCTGTCCCTGCAAATCATGGGCGGCTCGGTGATCAACCTGCCGCGCGCGAATATCAAAGGCAGCAGCTCTTCCGGACGAAGTCTCATGCCGGAGGGGCTGGAGTCGGGTATGAGCGTGCAGGACATGGCGGATTTACTGACGTTCATTGAGGAGCTCTAGTCCTCGCTGAACCACGCACCAACGCCTGCGGTCTTCGCTGACCGATTACGTTTCATCCTGCGGAATTCCCGCCAGCCGGTGCGCTGCGGTATGCGTCTGCGCAAACTTCCTCGCCCGGCGCCCTTTGCGCAATCGAAGCCTGAGGGCGGCAGGTTTCGCTTGCTTCTGGTCGCTCCGGGCCTTTTGTCCGCGTTGCCTGTAGGGGTGTCCTCCGCGGAGGACTGAGATTGCGGCACGCTCGGCCGCTCGACCCTTCGAACCTGGACGGATCATGCCGACGAAGGAAACAGCAGGCGCCGCGTAGAGCGCCATGGGGTGCGTGGCGCCCCTTCTGCGGGAGTTTCGTTTGGGTCGGGCTTCACATCCGACCATGCAAATTCTCCTCCACCGAATCACCGCCCTCGTCGCCGCCACCGCGACCATCCTGCACCTCGCCTCACCGGACGTTGCCGCGGCTCAGCCCGGGTCCGCCTCCGGGGGCGTTGTGACCCTGGAGCGCTTCGAAGTAACCGGTCTCCCGGTTGAAGACTCCGTCAATCCCCTGGCGCGACCGGTCGAGGGTGTATTTGGCGATGCCCGGTCCATTATCGAAACGCCCCGTTCGTTTTCGACAATCTCCCAGGCGCTGCTGCGGGAACGCGGCATCAATGGCGTCGCCGAATTCGTGGGTTACGCGCCGGGCAGTTCCTCCGTCGCGAGCTACGGCAAGGCCACCATTCCCACTATTCGTGGCGACCTGTCCGAGACCTTTCTGAACGGTCAGCGTCGGGGCTATAATAATTTCGGGTACTTCCCCTCGTTTAACGGCATTGAGGCGATCGACGTGGTGCGCGGACCTGGTTCCGCTCTCTACGGCAGCGGCTTCTTTACCGGCGGCTACGTCAATTACGTAACCAAGACACCGAAGTTCACGCCCGAGACCTCGCTCACGACGCGCTTCGGCAGTTGGGCGCCCGGCGGAGGATCCTGGCTCAATGGCTCCTGGCAGTTCGATGCGACCGCGCCGTTTGCTGATGGAAAATCCGCCTGGCGGGTCAGCTACGAAGGGAAAAAAGACGACACGTTTTTTCGCCGCCACGGCGCGCGCGACGACCGCCAGGACCTCTTTGCGTCGTGGATCCGTCGCGTCAGTCCGGCGCTGACCCTGGAGGCCAACGCCCAATACATGTGGCAGGCTTCGCCCCAACTGCTCGGGGTCAACCGCCCGAATCAGGACCTGATTGATCGCGGAATTTATTACACCGGCGACCTGCCGGATGTGTATTCGGCGGCCACCGGCGCAATTGGCGGTACGATTAACGGCGTGACGTCTGTAGCCATCCCGCGCGACGCGACGCTGTTTTCTCCGGGGGATTTTTCCAACGCCAACATCGCGCACCTGCAATTGATCGCGACCGCCCGGCCTTCGCCGACAGGCAAGCTGGTCAATCGCACGTTCCTGGAGCACGTCGACCGTCGGCGATATCATGCCTTTGAATACGGCGAGTATGCCACGCAGTGGACGGGCGAAAACCGCACCGAGTGGCATGTGCGCCAGCAGATCGGCGGAATCGCGCATTCGACCATCGCGGGCGCGACGATCCGTTTCGAGAGGCGCGAGAGCTACACCAACTATTTTAACGAATACTTCTTTCAGTACGATATCACCCGACCCAATGCCACGTTCAGTCATGCGCGGGATTATCCGAATTCCTACTACCCGGGCTTCGTCGGGCCGGGCGGGCGTTTGTTTTTTCCGGCGGCGTACGGCAGCCCGGAAACGACCGACTCGACCCTCTGGAATCCCGCCTTGTTTGCGCAGCACGAGGCCAGAGTGAGCGACCGCCTCACTCTGCTCGGTGGCGCGCGGCTGGACGGATTCTTTGCGCGGGCGGAGGATCCGCTGCCCGGCGACACGCGGCAATGGCGTGACGATCATCACGACACGGCGTTGTCCTGGAACGCCAGTGCGCACTACGCCCTCACGCCCAAGGCTTCCCTCTACGGGACTTATCAACGCGCTTACGCGGTGCACGGCAATGTCACGGGGGGCGGCGTTATGCTGAAGGAAAACGCGCGGGGCGAAGGCGTTATCGACCCCGGTGATTTCACCAATCTCAGCCGGCTCTTGGAGGTCGGGGCCAAGTTCTCCCTGCGCGACAACACGCTCTATGCCGGGTTTGCGCTCTTCGATCAACGGCGGGCCGAGATTGAACTCGGCGGCCAGGTGAAGAACTTCAAGATGCGTGGCGCGGAGGCGGAGTTTGTCTACCAACCGGATCCGCGGACCAACGCCACCTTCAACGTGGCGCTGAACGATGGCCGCTTCGATCACTCCCGCGCCTCGGAAGCCGGCGGAACTTCCCTGTTCAATTTGTACGCGGCGGGCCGGGGACCGGGCGGGCGGGGCACCGGCGTCGGCTTCACGTGGGACAAGTTGCAGCGCGGCGATTACCGGGTGCCCGGTCTCTCCCGCTGGGTAGTGAACGGCAGCGTGTCGCGCCGGCTGGCGAGTGGCTTGGGGGGCGGCTTCGGCGGTAGCTGGCAAAGCGAACAGCCAGGTAATCTTCTCAACGAATACCACATTCCCGGGCAGGTTTTCCTGAACGCGTTTATCTTTTACCGCACGCCCCGCTGGGAGGCCAATCTCGACGTGCTCAATCTCCTTAACGACCGCAATTGGATCCATAATGGCGACAACTACTCCAATAATATGCTGATTTTTCAGGATCTCCCGCGACGTTTGGAGGCGAGGATTAAACTCAAATTCTAAAACCTTGGACGAAGCAGCCCGCCGGAAAATCTCGCCGTGGAATACAGGAGTCGGCCCGGTGGCCACGGCGTCGGCATTTGATCCCGGTTCGCGCGGCGGGGTTCACGCGAACGCTGATTTTGAGCCAAGTGCTTGCGCGGGATCCGTCAGGCGTTTACCGGATGGGTCATGAAGCTTCTTCACTACCCCCTGCTCGGCGTCGCCCTGGTTCTTTTTTGCCGCGCCTTGTCCATCGCCAGCGCGGCCGAAAGCGTCGTGCCAGGATCGAAGCTGCTCACGATCCAGCAACCGCTCGACGAAATGATGGTCGCGGGCATTGACCGCTTTGCGCTGCGGGAACTTGCCGCCTCGCCCGCTCGCCGTGACGCGCTTTGGCGGCGCGATTATTCCAGCCCCGCGGCGTATGCCCAAAGCATCGCCGCGGCGCGCGAGCGATTTCGAGAGCACATCGGCGCCGTCGATCCCCGGGTGGCTGCCACCGATTTCGAGCCGCTCGTCACGCTGGGGCGCGATGCCCGGGTGGGCGAGGCGGAGTCCTTTACCGTCGTCGCGGTACGCTGGCAGGTGCTGGCCGGAATAACGGGCGAGGGTTTGCTCCTGCAGCCGAAAAGCGCGTTGAAGGGTCGCGCGGTG
>JBEENF010000211.1:0-6757 GCA_041192325.1 Verrucomicrobiota bacterium | reverse complement strand
AACAACCTCTGGGTCCGGCCTGATCTCTACCAGAATTTCATCGCGTCGTTCAAACACCCGCTGCTGCAGGCCTACTATGACGTGGGCAATCACGTGAAATACCTGGTGCCCGTGCACGACTGGATTCGCACGCTGGGGCCGCTCATCAAGAAAATCCACATCAAGGACTACGCTCTCGCACCGGACAACCGCAGCGGCAAGTTCGTGCATCCCCGCGATGGCAGTATCGACTGGCCCAAGATGCGGCGCGCGCTCGACGATGTCGGCTACAATGGCTGGATCACGGTGGAGGACAACGGCCTGACGCTCCCGGAATTCGCCAGCCGCCTGGACAAAATCATCGCCGGTGTTTGAGCGGGTGCGGTATGGCGCGACCATTCCACGGTCACGTCGTGAAGTGCGCATCACAACCTGATTTTCCAACCATGACCCATCGCATCTTAATCGCTGCACTGATCGCAACGGCCAGCCTTGGGCTGCCCGCCAACGCGGCCACGAACCGGCTGCCGAATATCATCTTTATCATGGCCGATGACTTGGGCGTCGGCCACGTGAGCGCCTACGGCCAGAAAAAATTCAAGACGCCGCACATCGACGCGCTGGCGGCGGAGGGCATGAAGTTCACACGCTTCTATTCGGGCGCCAATGTCTGCGCGCCCGCCCGCAGCACGCTGATGACCGGGCTTCATACGGGTCATACCGCGGTGCGCAACAATGGCCTGGACCGCCATCTTTACGACGAGGACGTGACGGTCGCGGAGGTGCTCAAAAAAGTCGGCTACGCCACCGGCGGCTTTGGCAAATGGGGCCTGGGTCGCGAGGAGACGCCGGGTGTGGCAGTGAAGCAGGGGTTCGACGAATGGTTTGGCCAATACAGCCAGACCCACGCGCACTTCTACTATCCGTACTACTTGATGAAGAATATGGCGAAATTCCCGCTGCCGATGAACGAGGGCAAGAAGCGGGGACGCTATGCGCAGGACGAAATTCACGCGCAGAGTCTGCAGTTCATTGAGAAGAACGCGAAGGAGGGAAAGCCGTTCTTCGCCTACATGCCCACCATCCTGCCGCACGTGGAACTGACCGCCCCGGAAGAGTCGTGGGAAGCGTTCAAGGGCAAATGGCCAAAGGTGGCCCGGGCCGACGGGCGCCCGGGCTACATCGGCTCGGAAGACGCGTATCCGGAATTTGTGGGCATGATCACCCGGCTCGACGGCCACGTGGGTGAGATCATGGCGCTGCTCAAGAAGCTCAAGATCGATGATAACACGATCGTGTTCTTCACCTCGGATAACGGCCCGCAACCGGGCAACTGGAAGGATATCTTTGTGGAGTTCTTCGATGGCGCGGCCGGTTTGCGCGGAGCGAAAACGAATTTCTACGAAGGCGGCATTCGCGAGCCCATGATCGTGCGCTGGCCGGGGCGGATCAAGCCAGGGTCCACCTCCGATTTCATGGGCTATTTCCCCGACGTGATGCCAACGCTGGCCGAGCTTGCGGGCGCGACGACCCATCTGCCGAAGACGGATGGCATTTCCTTCGTGCCCACCCTGCTGGGCAAATCCGGCCAGAAGACTCATGATTATCTTTATTGGGAATCCGCCGGTCCCAACCAGAGCATCAGTCAGCAGGCGGTGCGCATGGGCGACTGGAAGGCAGTCAAGGATCGTGGGCGCCTCAATGGCGAATGGGAGTTGTTCAATTTGAAGACGGACGAGAAGGAGACGACGAATGTCGCGGGTGAAAACCGCGAGGTGATGAAGCGGATCGCCGCCATCCTGGCCAAGGAGCACACGCCGGAGCGTAAATACGGCGCGGCGCCGCCCGAGAGCGCGGCTAAGTACGTGCGCTGAGCGGCGGCGCGCCGGTGCGCCAGGTTGAAGTTGCGCGCCGGCGCCGGAGCCGCGCTTCCCGTGTTCCGCGTCGCGGCTTGCTATTTTGCCTTCTTTTTCTTGCCACGCATGGGCTCGTCAGCGCCCGGCGTCCAGACGCCGGGTGGCCAATTGCGCGCCAGATGGGCTTTCATTTCTGCGACGACAGCGCGATGGCCTGGGTCAGCGGCGAGATTGGTGAATTCGCCTGGATCCCGCGTGAGATCGTACAACTGCGTGCCGGCGGTTCCGTCCTCCCACTCGGTGTAACGATAACGGACGGTCCGCACGCTGTATCCGCTGTACCCCGCGCGGCGCACCTGGGTGAAAGCCGCCGGCTTCACTATGGCGGTCGGGTTATCGAGCATGGGCCGCAAGCTCACGCCTTGCAGCGGATGGGCCAGCGGCACGCCGGCGAGATCTGCGACGGTCGGATAGATATCCAGCATCTCCACCACGCCGGCGGCGGATTGGCCGGCCTGCTTCATGCCCGGCGCCGCGATGATCAAGGGCACGCGGGCGGAATTTTCCCACAGCGTGTTCTTCTGCCACAGGCTGTGCGTGCCCATATGATAGCCGTGATCGCTGGTGAAAACGACGATGGTCTTCTCGCGCAGTTTCAGCCGGTCGAGCGCCTCGAGTACCCGGCCGACCTGCGCATCCATCATGGAGATCGACGCATGGTAACCTTGAATGGCCTGTCGGCGGAGATCGTCGGGCATGGCTTCTTCCTGCGCCTTGAGTGACGCGAACGCGGCGACGGGTCCGGCCTCGCGGTGCCCCGCCGGGATCGCGGGTAGCTGAATCTTTTGCGGCGGATAAAGATCGTAGAACTCTTTCGTCGCCACGTACGGCGTGTGCGGCCGGTAAAAGCCGACGGCGAGAAAGAAAGGGCCGTCGCGTTTGGCTTCCATCAGCTTGATCGCTTCAGTCGCGCCGATGCCATCGGTCTGTTCCAGCGGGGAACCATCCATTTGTTTCCAGCTCAGCACGCCGCCGAAACGCGATGCCAGCGGCGCTTCCGGCTGCAGGGAGAAAATGGTGTCCTCCACGGCCTTGTCGCGCCCGATCGGATTCACGCGGTGATCCCAGGAGGGCGGATCGTCGAGCCCGTTGGTTCCGATCTGGCCCGGCACACCGTAGTGATAGATTTTGCCCACCCGCGCGCTCCACCAACCCTGACGACGGAAAAGCTGCGACATCGTCACGGTATCGGGCAGCGTTTCGCGGAAGTGGGGGCTCGTGTTGTAACCGCCCTGGCTGTTCGCCGCCGCATTAGTGAGCACCCGCGTGGTGTTGGGCCGCATCGACGTCATGAACGAGGCGCGACTGGGCCCGCAGACCGGATACTGGCAGTAGGCGCGTTCAAACCGCACGCCACGTTTCGCCAGGGCGTCGATACTCGGCGATTTGACGACCGGATCGCCATAGCAGCCGAGATCGGTGTTCAAGTCGTCGGCGATGATGAACAGCACATTAAGCTTCGGGGCGTCGGCCGCCGAAGTTGGGTTGTTGGCGAGGAACGCCAGCGAGAGCAGGAGCAGCGGGAAGCGGAAGGTTTTCATGAGTTCGGGAAAAGGGTTGTGGGGGATTTACGCGCCGAATAGGCAGGCGGGCGCTGCTGCATTACTTCGACGCCTTGGGGGTGGCGGGACCGCGGCGCAGTTGTTCGGGCGTAAGGCTCGGACCTGCTTCATCGGTGGGACCGGACAGGGGAGGCGTTTCGAAGAATTTGCCTTCCTCCACGACGCGGGGATCGCCGGTGCGGCGGAGTTCTTCGAGCAACCGCTCTTCCAGCGCAGCGGCGGTTTTGGCGTAGGCCGGATCGGCGGCGACATTCTTTACCTGATACGGATCGGACTTCAGGTCGTAGAGCTCGGCGCGCGGACGTTTGGCGTACGCGAGCGCATAGGCGGCCTGCCATTGTGGATCGTGGCGCACGCCGACCAGCCAGGCCTTGGTCGGGCCGGCGTCTTCGTCGGGCAGGGTGACCCGGGTTTCCTCCGTGATCTCGGTCGCGCTGGGGGGCGCGTTGCCCTCGAGCCGGTAGGGCTCGCCGAGCGGCCAGCGGTCCGGTTTGAAGTTGATAATGTACAGGTGGTCGCGGGTACGGATCGCGCGTTGCGGATAAGGCAGGAAACCATCGCGCGCGTTTTCCACGTGACGCTCGCGGCCGATGAACACGGCATCGCGGGCGGGGTCGATCTGGCCCGATCGACGGGAGGTCAGCAGCGGCAGCAGGCTTCGTCCCGTCATGCTGGCGGGGGGCTTTACGCCGCCCAGTTCGAGAAACGTCGGCGCGAGGTCGGTGAGGCTGGTGAGATCGTCGACCACTCGGCCGGGCGCCGCGCCGCCCCAGCGAATCGCGAGGCCAACGCTCGATCCGAAATCGTACAGATTGCATTTGCCGTGAGGAAAGCCAGGCGCTCCGTGATCGCCGCTGACGACGACGATCGTGTTCTCGAGTTCGCCCAGCGCTTCGAGTCTTTGCAACAGCACGCCGAGCGCGGCGTCGAAGGCCATGGCCTCGCCGAAGTAATCCACGAGATCTTCCCGCACCTCGGGGACGTCCGGCAAAAAAGGCGGCATCTTCCCGCGCAACGCCTCCGGATCGAGCCCCCAAAGCGTCTTGCCCGAGCCGCGGGTCCACTTGCGGTGCGTGTTCGTGGGGCCAAACCAATAGCAAAAAGGCTGGCCGGCGGGCCGGGCGGCGATGAACGCATCAAAATTTCCGCCGACCTCGCTGTAGAGCGTTTGCTTCGCCGCTTCGAGCGACTTTCCCTGGCCGACCATGCGGGTGACGTTTTGCGAGAACGTGTTGAACCGGTTGCCGGCTTTTTCATAAGCGAATTTGCCGGCGCCGTAAGGCGCGTCCAAGGGCCGTCCCGGGCTCCATACCTTGTAGGTTTCGCCAATGTGATAGCCCGCCTCGCGCAGCAGCAACGGGTAGGACGGATTGGAGTCGTCCCAGATCGCGCCGCGGAGGATCGCGGCCCTTCCCGTGCGCCAAAAATGCTGGCCGGAAAGCAAGGCGCTGCGGCACGGCGTGCAACTGGGCGCGGAGACAAAGGCCCGGCGGAATAGCACGCCTTCACGGGCCACGCGATCGAAGTGGGGAGTACGCAACGCGTCGTTCATCGTCCCTGGCCCGTCGATCGCCGCGTAGGCGCTGGCGTGGCGGCCCCAATCGTCGGCGAAGGCGAACAAGATGTTCGGACGTTTGCCCCCGGTCTCAGCGGCTGCGCACCGCAAAACCAAGAGGAAAAAAAAGGGGCCAAGAAAACGTTTCATGGTCGTGGAGGATACCAGCACCGACACGGCGAAGTCAGGGTTCGGCAACAAGCGCACGGCACGGTGAGACAGAATGCAATCCAAGGATTTTGGCGCCCGGTTGAGAGGGGCCGCTTACGAGGCTTGAGCTCTACGTGTGGGTGTCCCCCCGCGCTGGCTCGAACGGTGGGGGCGTTGGCGCACCCCCGGTGGCTTCGATCAATGCCGAGGATCGCGGCATAATGCCGCTCCCCCCGTTGGTGGGACAACCCCGCTACGGGAGCACGCGTCCCAGGCCGAACTGATCGCCGTTACGGACCGGCTGACCTTTGGCGAAGTGAATTTCAACCAACTTCTCACTGTGCACGGCCGCGCCCGTTTCGTCCACCAGCGAAGCGACGATCTTGCGGGTCGCGACGTCGATCACCTCGCCGGTTGAGGGGTAGGCGTGCTTTCCATCAAGGCTGAACGTGATCCAGCCCGGCTGGTCCCGCACCGCGACGTCGGCCACCTGCCGCGGGGGCATGATCGTGGCATCAAAAATATGCAGCCGCTGATTTACGGCGTCGCACACCCAAACTTCTTTTTCGTCGGGTGTGAGGCCGATGCCGTGGCTGGGGCAGCCATGCCGCTTCGGCACCCCGATGGCGAAGCCCTGCACTTCGACGCGATGGATTTTTTTCCCCGTGCGGAGGTCGCCGATTTCAAAGCCGAGCAGTCCGTTCACATTCACGAAGGCAAGGGTTTGCCGGCCGTTGATCGTGAACGGCCGGATGCCGGAGCTGAATGGCCCCACGTCCATGGACGTGTCGTGCGTTCGAGTATTTGTGACGCGAAGCAGGGGCGAGCGCAGTCCCGCCAGATAGGCGTGTTGGCCGTCGAGCCCGTAGATCGTGTTGTGCGCGCCCGATTTCGGCACGACTTTCGTGATGATGTCGCCCGACAATGCGTTGATCACATGCCAGTGGTCTTTTTCCAGCGACGGAAGATACATCACCTGTCCGTCCGGAGAGAGCGCCATACGGTCACAGCCGCCTTCGTAGGATTTCTCCCAGAGGATTTTGTCGGTGAGCAGATCGAAGCAGGTCAGCTTTGCCAACGTGCTCACATAGAGCCGGCGCGTGGCCGCGGAGGCGGTGATGCCCTTGACATTCGAGGGCTTGCCATCGGCTGCGAGGCCCGCGGCCGGGATCCGGCGCACGAGGGCGTAGCCGCGATCGAGGTCGAAAACCAGTACGCCATGTCCGCCGTATTCGAGGTAATTGCGAATGCCGGGCACGGCGACGTAGAGCAGACGCTGGGTATCGGGGTCGGCGGCGGACAGGCGCGTCCACATCGCGAGGCTGGCGATCGCCAGCAAACATAACCATCGCCGGGGGGAACGGAGATTCATGGGCGAAGCGTCAGCGAAGTTACCACGTCCGGCAAGCGTCGCGCGGGACCGGCAAACGTTAATGTTTGAAGCGCTGGTCCGCGTCTTGCTGCGCTTGCGCGAGCACGCTCTGGAGGCTGACAGGCCGACCGCCTTGGCGCTGGCTCTCGTCCGCGGCTTCCATGAAGGCGTAGATCTCCAGCGTGTGTTCGACGGACATGGGCGGTTGCCCCGTTTGGAAGAA
>JBEENF010000210.1:0-6782 GCA_041192325.1 Verrucomicrobiota bacterium | reverse complement strand
TGCTCCTCGTTAAACCGGTGGTCGCCCTCGGCATCGTGCTCGTGACGGGACATTCCCTGCGCACCGGTCTCGTCGTCGCCGGCGGTCTCGCGCAGATCGGCGAATTTTCCTTCATTGTCGCCGAACTTGCGCGCTCGCTCGACATGCTGCCGGAGGCCGGCCATCACGCGCTGGTCGCCTGCGCGATCATTTCAATCAGCCTCAATCCGTGGCTTTTTAAGAAAAGCCTCGAGCTGGAGCCTTGGGTGAAGAAGCACCCCCGGCTCAACGCCCTGGTAAATAGCAGGGTCAATAAACTGGGCGCGGAGACGAACCGCGCGGCGCTCGCCGTGCTCGCCGCCGATAAAAAACAACGGGTGATTGTGATCGGTTATGGACCGGTCGGCCGCACCGTCACGCGCCGCGTGGAAGAGTTCGGGCTCGAGCCGCTCATCATCGATATGAACATCGACACGGTGCTCACGTTGCAGGCCGAAGGGCAGCATGCGCTCTACGGCGACGCCGGACACGGCTCGATTCTCCGCGAGGCCGGCGTGCAAAAGGCCTCCTTCCTCGTGGTCGCGCTGCCCGATGCCACGGCCAACGCGGCGATTGTCCGCCTGGCCATCGGGCTGAACCCGGACATTGTCGTGCTCGCGCGCGCGCGCTACCTGTCCAGTGGCGGCACGCTCGAGGAAGCCGGCGCAAGCGCCGTGTGTTACGACGAAGCCGAAGCCGCCACCGCGCTCGCCATGATCTTGCGCGCGCATCTCAAGGCCAACGCCAACACCGCGCAGAAATCCGCCTCGTGAGCGCCGGCGGCTGAGCCGGGTCCGGGCCATTCAAAGGCGGGCGAACGGCCGGCCGGGCGCAGCGCATTCTTTTCCAAGTCCGCCGGCGCACCGGCTTTGCCCGGTGGGAAATTTTTCTGATTCGCCGGAGTTGCATTTTTTCGCGTTAGTGTTCAGCTGCACACATGCACGAAGCCCTCACCGATCGCCAGCAGCAGGTTCTCGACTTCATCCACGCGCATCACCGCGAGCACGGGGTTTCCCCTTCCCTCCGCGAAATTCAGGCCCACTTTGGCCTCGCCAGTCCGTTCGGCATCCAGCGTCACGTGGACGCGCTCACCGCCAAAGGCGCGCTGCGCCGGCTCGACGGTAAAGCCCGCGGCCTCCTGCCCCAGTCCCATCCCCGTCGCGGCGCCCTCGCCGAGATTCCACTCTATGGCTCCATCCCGGCCGGCTTCGCGGTCGCCGCGGAACAACAGGAGCCCGACAGCTATATTTCCGTCGACACGGTTTCCCTGGGCGTGCGCCCCAACACCAAACTCTTCGCGCTGAAGGTCCGCGGCGATTCGATGATCAACGCCAGCATTCTCGATGGCGACACGGTGTTTCTCACGCCGCGCGAACCCCGCCAGCAGGACATTGTGGCGGCGCTGATCGATGGGGAATCCACCTTGAAACGTTTTCTCGTGCAACGCGGCCGGGCTTTTCTGCGCGCCGAAAACCCGCGTTATCCCGACCTTTTGCCCGTGAACGAACTCGTCATTCAGGGCGTGATGGTCGGCCTGCTGCGCACCCAATCGAACTAACCTTTTCCCCGCGATACCCGCGCGGTCCCTTTCACTCACTTCAATCCTCCGTTCGCGTCGCCTGTCCAGCCGCGGCCCACTCCCATGAAACTCTTCCCTTCCTTTACCTCCCGTCCCAATCGCCGCGCCACCCTGCGCGATCTGCATTCCTTCGGCGTCATCCACGTGTTTCGCCGGCATTCCTTTTTTCGGCTTTGGGAACCGCTGCGCGAAACATTCACGAACCCGGCTAATTCAGAAGTCTGAGCGCCGGGTGGATTCCGCTCCCCTGATCGCTGGTCCGCCGCGTTCGTTTCCATGGCCGCCAAGCCTGAAAAGCTGGCTGCGCTCCGGCATCTGCTCGCCGAGCGTTTTCCAACTGCCCCCCGCGCCGCGGGGCGGCGGTTGCGCACCGGCATCCCGGCCGTCGATGACCGCGCGGGCGGACTTCCCCTCGCCGCCGTCACGGAGATCGTCTGCGCCGCGCCCAGCTGCGGCAGCCACCTCTTGCTCGGCCAGCTCCTCGCGACCACCCGCGCGACGCGCACCCGCGTCGCGCTGGTCGATAGCGCCGATTCGTTCGATCCCTCCTCGTATTCCGACGATCTTCTCGCCCACCTGATCTGGGTCCGCTGTGCTGACGCCACCGTTGCGCTCGGCGCCGCCGACCTGCTCGCCCGCGATGCGAATCTTGGGGTCGTTATGCTCGACCTCCGCCGCGCGTCTGCCAAGGAGCTGCGCCGTATTTCCGACCCGCAGTGGTATCGCTTGCAACGCGCCGTCGAGCCCACCGACCTCGCGCTCGTCATCGAGACCCCGCGCGCCTGTGTCGCCAGCGCGCAACTCCGAATCGAGCTGAACGTGTCCCACTCCCCCATCGCGCTCGGTCACGAGCGGCCGGTTTTGGTCACCCAACTTTCGCCCGTCCTCCAACGCCAGCGACTTCACATCGTCTCCGCCGGATAAATCGCGGTGCCCTCCGGCAGCGAATGTGTCCGTGGCTCGGCAGCGCCCGTGCCCTCTTTTTTTGTTCCGCCACCGCACCGCGCGCCGTCCTGCCGTTACTCGTCCCCCGCCGTGTTTGCCGTTCTCCACATTGCCGACTTTGCGCTTCACGCCGTGCTGCGCACCGAATCGGTCGCGCCGGGTCTTCCCGCGGCGCTTTTTTCCTCGGGCGGAAAAAAATCGGTCGTTCTCGCGGCCAACACCGTCGCCCGCGCCGCCGGCGTTGAGATCGGGATGACCGCCCCGCAGGCCGTCGCCCGCTGCCCCAGCCTCATCATCCGTCCCCCGCGCGAAAGCGCCGAGGCGGATGCCCGCGCCGCGTTGCTGTCAGTCGGCCTGACGCTCTCGCCGGTCGTCGAGGATACCCTCCCCGGGGTCTGCACGGCCGACGTCAGCGGCTTTGACCCCGCCAAACTTTTCGCGGCAGTCCAGACTGCGGGGGGCGAACTCGCCTCGCTCGCGCTCCCCGCGACCGCCGGCATCGCGGCCACCCCGCTGCTGGCGTTGTATGCGGCGCGCGCGGCGCCTCGTGCTTCCGCCTTTCGGTCCGTTTTAACCGATCCGCCTTTGCCCGCTGCGCTCGCAGAACCAGCGGGGAACGCGTACCTCGCCGGAGCGCGACTAAACACGCCCGTGCTCCAAGTTACCGACGCCGCGACTTTTCTTGCGCCCCTCCCCCTTTCCGCCGCGGATCCTTCGCCGGCGCTCGCGGCGATTCTGCAGGGCTGGGGTCTGCGCACGCTCGGGGATCTCACCACACTGCCGCGCGATGAAATTGTCCTGCGCTTCGGCGCCGACGGGCTGGCGCTCTGGTCGCGCGCCGCCGGCGGCGCGCCGCGACCATTGCATCCCGTCGCACCGCCGCGCGAATTTTTTGCCACGATGGATTTCGAGGAACCCATCGCCACGCTCGAACCGCTGCTGTTCGTCCTGCGTCGGTTTCTGGACCGGCTTTCGCTCGAGCTGCGCGCGCACCACCGGGTCGCTGCAGAATTGGAGTTCGCGCTGCGCCTCGAAGACGAGACCTCCCATACCCGGCGCTTCCGCCTGCCGGAGCCGACCGGGAATGCGGAAATTCTTTTTCGCGCCCTCCACTCCCATCTCGAATCGCTCTCGACCGATGCGTCGATCATCGCGGTTCAACTCCGCCTCACCCCCACGCGCCCGCTCGTCCGGCAGCAGGATCTTTTCGAAACGGGCTTGCGCGATCCCCATGGCTTCGCCGAAACGCTCGCGCGGGTCAGCGCGCTCGTCGGCTCGGAGCGGATTGGCGCGCCGCGCCGCGAAGACACCCACCGGCCTGATGCTGTTAGATTCGTCGCGCCTCCCACCGTCATTCCGCCTCCCGCCGAACCACCGCTGCACGCCGCCCTCGGCCCGCCGCTCCGGCGTTTTCGCCCGCCCCTGCCCGTGCGGGTGGGGGTAGGCGACGATGGCTCGGCTTATGTCTGGTCGGACGGTCTGCGCGGCGAAATTTCCTTTCGGAGCCAGGCGTATCCCTCCAACGGAGACTGGTGGCAGGCTGACCAGGCCTGGAGTCGCATCGAGTGGGACATTGCCCTCGGCGAAGGCGGCCTCTACCGCCTCATTCGGGTTGGCGACGAGTGGTTCATCGAGGGCGAGTATGACTGACCCCTCATCCCCTTTTCTTTTCCGGCCATGAGCTACGTCGAACTTCATGCGCGCAGCGCCTTCAGCTTTTTGCGCGGCGCCTCGTTGCCGGAGGATCTGGTCAAGGGGGCCGTGGATGCCGGTTTGCCGGCGGTGGCGTTGCTCGATCGGGACGGGGTTTATGGCGCGCCGCGTTTTTATGCCAGCGCCCAGGAAAACCAGTTCGCGGTTCGCCCGCGCGTCGGCGCCGAGATCACGCTGGAGGACGGCAGCGTCCTGCCTCTGCTCGCGGCCACGCGCACCGGTTACCAAAATCTCTGCCAGCTGATCACCGA
The DNA here is from genome assembly GCA_041192325.1 of Verrucomicrobiota bacterium. Taxonomy (GTDB): domain Bacteria; phylum Verrucomicrobiota; class Verrucomicrobiia; order Opitutales; family Opitutaceae; genus ER46. The sequence goes on along the minus strand of JBEENF010000210.1, from coordinate 2,276 downwards.
GGCGAAACTCGTGGAGCGCACCTCTTGCTCCGCTCGCCACCTCAACGGGAGAGCGGACGACATTGCGCCCTCCGCCAAGCCCGCGGACGCGGGCTCCGCGGAGACCGACCTCCCCGATCCGGGCGAGCGCAAGCGGCCCTGCTTCGCCACGTGGGACGAGCTCGCGCGTTTTTCGGAAGGGTTGATCGCGCTCACGGGCGATGAGGAAGGCCCGGTGCGGCAAGCCTGGCGCACCCGGGGTCCAAACGCCGCCAGCGCAGGCCTGCGAAAACTCGCCGGCATCTTCGGTCCGCACCGGCTCTACGTGGAATTGCAGCGCCACTGCGTCCGCGGCGAGGAACGCGAGCTCAAGTTCCTCACGGATCTCGCGGCCGCGCACGACCTGCCCCTGCTCGCGACGGGCGGCGTCAATTACGCGGACCCCGCGCACCGCATCGTGGGCGACGTTTTCACCTGTCTGCGTCAGGGACTCACGCTGGACGGCGCTGGACGCCGGTTGGAAATCAATGCGCAGCGGCACGTGAAATCGCCCGCGGCCATGGGCGAACTTTTTGCCGATTTGCCGGCAGCCGTGGAAAATTCCGCGCGTCTGGAACAGCGGCTGGAATTCACCCTCGAGAATCTCGGTTACGAATTCCCCACCTACCCTCCGCCGCCCGGTGAATCGATGGACAGCTTTCTCCGCGCCGTCACGCTGGCCGCAGCGGCGCGACGACTGCCCGGCCCGTTGCCGCCGACACTCCGCGCCCAGCTCGACAAGGAACTCGAACTGATCGCGCGACTGCAATTCTCCGGCTATTTCCTGATCGTTTGGGATATCTGCCGGTGGGCGCGCGAGGAAAAGAAAATCCTGATCCAAGGCCGGGGCAGCGCAGCCAACAGCGCGGTCTGCTACATGCTGGGCATCACCGCCGTGAATCCCGTAAAGCACCGGCTGCTATTCGAACGCTTTCTGAACGACAGCCGGATCGGCCGCGACGGCCATCCCTCCTGGCCCGACATAGACCTCGATCTTCCCAGCGGTGAACGCCGGGAAAGCGTCATTCAGGAAATCTACCGGCGCTACGGTCGCCGCGGCGCGGCCATGACGGCCAACGTGATCACCTACCGCGGTCGCAGCATCGTGCGCGAAGTGGGCAAGGTCCTCGGCTTCAGCGACGACGCGCTCGACCGTTTCTCCAGCCTCTACGCGAATGGCGATTTCCCCGAGACGCTGCAACTGCAACAGCAGCTCGCGCTGTCCGGCATCGCGCCCGCTCATCCCCGGGCGGCCGCGATGGTGACACTGCATCATTATTTCAGCCGCGCCTTGCCGCGTCATCTCGGGCAACACTCCGGTGGCATGGTCATCTGCCAGGGCCAGCTCGATAAAGTGGTGCCGCTCGAACCCGCCACGATGGCCGACCGCAGCATCTGCCAGTGGGACAAGGACGACTGCGAAAATCTGGGCATCGTGAAAATCGATTTCCTCGGACTCGGCATGATGGCGGTGATGCAGGACACGCTGGAACTCTGCGCCAGCCGGCCCGATGGGCCGCACACGCTGGACGACATTCCCCCGGACGATCCGGCGACCTACGACAAGATCTGCGCCGCCGACACGGTGGGCGTCTTCCAGATCGAAAGCCGCGCGCAAATGGCCACGTTGCCGCGATTCAAACCACGCGACATCTATGACCTCGCGATGCAGGTGGCGATTGTGCGGCCGGGCCCGATCACCGGCCAGCTCGTGCATCCGCTGATTCGCCGCCGTGATGGCTTGGAAGCCGAGGACTACATCGATCCCAGCGTGGAAGACATCGTGAAGCCGATTCTCAGCCGTACGAAGGGTGTCATTCTTTTTCAGGAGCAAATGCTGGAGCTCTCCATGGCCCTGGCTAAATTTTCCGGCGCCGAGGCCGAGGAATTGCGCCGCGCGATGGGCTTCACCCGCAATCGCAATCGGCTCGATCAGGCGCTCGCCAAGCTGGCCGCCGCCTTGCGTCGCGCCAACCGCAACGAAACGGTCATCCAGAAAGTCGTCACCTCCGCGACTTCGTTTGCCGCCTATGGTTTCCCGGAATCGCACGCAATCGGCTTCGCCCTGCTGGCTTACGGCAGCACCTGGCTGAAGCTGAACCGCACCGCGGAATTTTACGCGAGCCTGCTCAACAATCAGCCGATGGGTTTTTATTCCCCCGCGACGCTCATTCAGGATGGACGGCGGCATGACTTGAAGGCCGAGCCGGTCTGCGTGCGAAAATCGGCGTGGGCCTGCGCGGTGGAAGGCCCCCAAA
>JBEENF010000209.1:0-6831 GCA_041192325.1 Verrucomicrobiota bacterium | reverse complement strand
AAGGACGCGCAACAGGCCGCCGACCAGGCCATTATTATGCGCAAGGTGAACGAGCTCTCGCTCAACCCGGGCATGAACATCCAGGACGGCATGCTCACGACGCACAGCGAGCGCATGTACCTGGCGCCAGAGGCGGAATTCCTGCGCGAGTTTCTCGGCGCGGTCGACGACCAGATCGAGTGTACCAACGCCGCGCAACGCGAGCTCTTCGGTCCCACCCGCCGCCGGGTTCCGCAGATGGTGGATCTGCGCAATCCGGTGCTGCTCGGCCCCGTGCAAAACCAGGAGCATCACATGAACGGCGTGGTGGCCCGGCGGAATAATTTCAACGAGCACATCCTGCCCATGCTGGAGACCGCCTACGCGGAATTCGGCCGCCTCACCGGCCGGCATTACGGACTGGTGCAGGAGTACCGGACCGAGGAAGCCGACACGGTGTTCGTTTCGCTCGGCTGCGCCGCCGACAATATCGAGGCCGCGTGCGATTACATCCGCGAACAGCGCGCCGGAAAAGTGGGCTCGATTCACATCAACGTCATCCGTCCCTTTCCGGAAGCCGCCGTGATCAATGCGCTGCGCGGGAAGAAGAACGTCATCATTCTGGAGCGCACCGACGAGGGGCTCGCCGGCGACAACCCGCTCGCCCGCGACATCCGCGTGGCACTCGGCAAGGCGAACGAAGTCGCCCGCTACGGGGGCGCGCTGCCCGCGCTATCGCCCGAAGAAACCCCCCGGCTGTTCCGCGGCGCCTACGGCATCGGCTCGCGCGACTTCCGCCCGGAACACACTCTCGGCGCCTATGAGTTCGTCGTGGGCCAGACCGCCCGCAAGGACGGCCGGCTCGCCTCCGAGGGCGAGACTTTCTTCGTGCTTGGCGTCGATCATCCCTACGCGGTGATCAGCAAAGACACGCCTTCGCTGCTGCCCGCGGGAGCGATCGCCGTGCGTTTCCATTCGATCGGCGGCTGGGGCATGATCACCACCGGCAAGAATCTCGGCTCCATCATCGGCGATCTCGGCACGTTCATCTCCGAGCAAAATCCCGCCTACGATGCCGACGGTTTTCTGGTCGAGAAGGTGTTCGTGATGGCGAATCCAAAATACGGCTCCGAGAAAAAAGGCGCGCCCACCAACTATTACCTCACCGTCGCTCCCTCGCAGATCAAGGTGAACTGCGAGCTAAACCATGTGGACGTTGTCCTCTGCTGCGATCCCAAGGCCTTTACGCACACGAATCCCCTCGAGGGTTTGAAAAAGGGCGGCTGCCTCGTGTGGGAATCGAACGAATCTCCCGACGTCGCCTGGGAACGCGTGCCTTCGAAATACCGGCAATGGATTCAGGAGAACAATATCCGGATCTTTATTCTCCCCGGCTTCGACATCGCGCGCCAAGCGACCAGCCAGACCGAGCTGCAGTTGCGCATGCAGGGAAATTCCTTCCTCGGCGGCTTCTTCCGCGTTTCGCCTTTCCTGAAAACCTTCGGCATCACCGAGGACCAGTTTCAGAAGGTCGTGCACAAACAATACGTGAAGAAGTTCGGCCGCTTCGGGGACGCCGTCGTTACCTCAAACATGACCGTCATGAACGAGGGCTTTTCGCGCGTCGTCGAAATCAAATACGGCGGCGCCGCCGACGCCGACCGCTCCTCGATGCGCAATCCGTTGCTCAAGCCCATCGGCGATCATCAAATGATTCCCACGGCCGGTTGCGCCGCGTCCGGTTGCTCGTCCATCCCGATGCCCGCGGCCCAGACGGCGCGCGCGCCGTTCCAGACGATCGCGAAATTTGACTCGGAGTTTCGCGCGGGACTCGGCTACCACCAGCCCGCCGGAGCCCTGGCCTCCGTCGGCGTCATGGGCGCGGGCACCGGCGCCACTCAGTCCAAGTACGTGGCCCGCCGCGAAACGCCCGTCTACATCGCGGAAAACTGCACCCAATGCATGGAGTGCATCACCGCGTGCCCGGACACCGCCCTCCCGAACACGTCCCAAGACGTCGTCACCGTGCTGAAGACGGCGGTGAACAACTACGTCACCGACGTGGCTGACCGCCGCGCCTTCGGCGTGGAAATCGCCGGGCTCGAATCGCGGGCGCGCATAAAAATGAACGAGTCGGTGAAGGCCAAGTCCAACGTGCCATTCAAGGACATCATCACGGCGGAGGTCTCCGCCCTGACCGGCGTCTCCGCCAAGGGACGCGCCGAATTCACGGGCATCATCGCCAAACTCCCCCTCGCCTACAGCAATGTTCCGGCGATCTTCCGCTCGATCGAGGCGAAGACGCCCGGCGCCGGCGGGCTGTTCTCCATCTTTGTTTCCGACCTCTGCAAAGGCTGCGGCGAGTGCGTCCAGGTTTGCGGCGATCACGATGCGCTCCGGATGACGCGCGAAACCGAGGAGCTCAACGCCGAGCTCACCACCGCGCAGGTCTTCTCCCGCTTGCTGCCCGACACGCCGCAGAAATACCTCGGCCTCTACAACGACAGCGACGCCGCGAACTCGCGCGAGGCCGCGCTGCGCAATCACCTCATGGTCCGCCGCAATTACGAGGCGCTGGTGTCCGGCGACGGCGCCTGCGCCGGTTGTGGCGAGAAAAGCATTTTGCGCGCCGCCGCCAGCGTCACAGAGGCGTACATGCGTCCGCTTTACCACCGGAAGGCGGATCGCATCAGCGCCAAGGCGGCCCGCCTTGAAAAAGAAGGGGTCGTGCGACTCGAAGCCGCGAAAACCCGCAACGCCAAAGAGTACGAACTTTTTCGCCAGACGTTCGCCCATGTCATCGTCGGCCTCGGGGGCGAATCCGACGAAGATACGGCCAAGCGCATCGCGGATTACGAGGCGAAGCACGGTCGCATCACCGACGAGCAGATCGTCGGCGGCCTGGTCGCCGTGCTCCGCACCGACGCGTTTAACCATAAGGAACTGCAATCGATCGACGGCCGCCGCGCGAACGGCATGTCCGTCATGATGATGGGCGCGAGCACCGGATGTAACACGGTGTACGGCTCCACCCCGCCCTCCAATCCCCACCCGTATCCGTGGATGAATTCGCTCTTCCAGGACGGTTCGACGATTTCCTGGTTGATGGCCGAATCGACGATCATCAGCCATGCGCGACGCTCGGTGGCGCCGGAACGCCTCGCCGACGCGTTGCTGGAACGCGCGGAAGGCGTGGCGAGCGAAGCGGATTATTTCCTCCTGACGCATCTGGACGACGCGCTGATGACCGAGCAGGAAATCCGCGAGTTGCCGAAAGTTTGGGTCATCGGCGGGGACGGCGCGCTGGGCGACATCGGTTTCCAAAATGTCTCGAAGGTCATTCTGCAGAACCGCCCCAATGTGAAGATGCTGATGCTCGACACGCAGGTGTACTCGAATACCGGCGGCCAGAATTCGGATTCCTCCACGATGCTCGGCGGCTATGACATGAACCAGTTCGGGGTGGCATCGCAGGGCAAGCTCATCGAGAAGAAGAATGTCGCCGAGGCCTTCACCAGCGGCCATGGCTCGCCGTTCGTCGCCCAAGTTTCGATGGCCAACGCGGCCAAGCTCTACAAGGCCATGCTCGACGGGCTTGAGTATCGCGGCACCGCTTTTTTCCAAAGCTACACCACCTGCCAGCCCGAGCACGCCGTGGCTGACAACATGAGCGCCGACCAGGCCAAGATGGTCCGCGACGCCCGCGGCATGCCGGAATTCGTCTACAATCCGCGCAAAGGCGAAACCTCGCAGGAGGCGTTCGATCTCAAGGGCAACCCCACGATGGACCGGGACTGGTGGCGGACGAAGTTCGCGAGCACGGGCGAGGAGTATAATTTCAGCGTCGCGCATTGGGCGCTCACCGAGGGGCGATTCCGCAAGCACGTGAAATCCATCAAGGAGGAAGAGGCCGCGCGGCTCACTCCGCTCGACGACATGCTGCTGTTCGTCACGCAGGACGACGTCATCCACCGCCGCTTTTTCGACAAAAACCACCGGAGCTTTGTCCCGAACTTCGGCTGTTACATCAAGAGCGAGGAAGCGGGCAAAATCCGCTACCACGCCGTCTCGCGCCAGATGGTGCTCTTCGCGGTCGAGCGCCGCAAAGCGTGGCGCATGCTGCAGAGCAAGGCGGGCGTGGTGAACAAGGATTACCTCGCGCAGAAATCGTTCGTGGCGAAACTCGACAAGGGCGAGCTTCCGCTCGCGGAAGCAAAAGCCCGCGTGAAGGAATTGATCGCCGCCGAGCTGGCCGGCGCGAAATAACCCCCGCAATCCATCGCGGGATGAACCCGCTCCTGCAGCCTGACACCGCATGGGCGCCGGTTGCCCGCGCGCCACTGGCCTGCGGGCCGACGCAAACGCGCGCGGTGGCAAAACAGCTGCAGTCCAGGTTACGTCCCAGCCAGCTTTAGGATGGCCCGCCAAATCGGCTGGCCCACTCTCACGCAACCGCATGATTCCTCGTTTACTTTTCGCAATCGCGACTTCAGTCGTCGCGGCTGCCGCGGCTGACGCCCCCCCCACGAAGGCGGCTGGTTATCGCGGCATCTGGTTCACACTGGGGCAGGTGTCCGAATACGGCGACAAATACTCGGGCGGACTGGGCACTTATACCGCCAATCATAACCCGCTCGCCGTCTATGCTCCCGCGGTGCAAAAAACTTTTTTCGTCTACGGCGGATCGCCCAAGGGCGAACGCCACCTGCTGTGCATGATCGGCAGTTTCGTCCACCGCACCCGTCACGTGCAGCGGCCGGTGATCGTTCACGACAAGTTGAGCGTCGACGATCCGCACGACAACCCCAGCGTGAATCTTGACTCCGAGGGCCATGTCTGGGTGTTCGTCAGCGGTCGTGCGACGCGGCGCCAGGGTTACGTCTATCGCAGCGTGGCGCCCTACGACATCTCGCGCTTCGAACGGCTCGCCGAAAAAACCATCACGTATCCACAACCGTGGCATGTCGCCGGACGTGGCTTCCTCCACCTCTTCACCCGTTACACCAACGGGCGCGAACTCTTTTGGGAAACGAGCCCCGACGGCCGCACCTGGAGCGAAACCCGCCAACTCGCGGGCTTCGGCGGCCATTATCAGACCAGCCAGGCGCGCGGCGAAACCGTCGCCTCGTTTTTCAATTACCACCCGGGCGGCAACGTCGATCAGCGGACCAACCTTTATTACGCACAAACCATTGATCTCGGGAAAACCTGGACCACGGCGGATGGCGCGCCGCTTACCCTGCCGCTCAAGCAAATCCAAAACCCGGCACTCGTGGTCGATTACGCGGCGCAAAAGCGCACGGTGTACACCTGTGATCTCAATTTCGATCCGGCGGGCCGGCCGATTCTGCTTTACGTGCTTTCCCGCGATCACCGACCGGGACCAATCGCCGGACCACGCGAATGGACGACGGCGCACTGGACGGGGAAGCGCTGGGACTTTTCCACCATCACGACGTCCGATCACAATTACGACATGGGCAGTCTTTATGTGCACGGGGGCGAATGGCTCGTGATCGCGCCGACGGATATCGGACCACAGCCATGGGGCGGCGGCGGCGAGATGGTGCTGTGGGCGAGTCCGGATGAAGGTCGAACGTGGACGCGACGCCGCAACATTACCCACAACAGTGAATTCAATCATAACTACGCACGCCGCCCGCTTGATGCGCACGATCCTTTTTTTGCCTTTTGGGCCGATGGTAATCCCAACAAACTGAGTCCCTCGCGCCTCTACTTCACCGAATCGAGCGGCGAACATGTCTGGCGTCTGCCCTTTACGATGGACGGCGAATTCGCCACCCCGGAACGCGTGAAATAAGCAGCCCAGGGCAGCGAGCATGGTCCCGCCGCAATCATTTCGATGGCAGATAACATCACCCCGGCGGAACGCTCGGCCGTCATGGCCGCGGTGCGCAGCACCCGCAACCAGAGCACCGAACTGCGTCTGATGGCGCTGCTGCGCGGCTTGGGCATCACGGGATGGCGCCGCGGCTCCCTCCTGCCGGGCCGCCCCGATTTCGTTTTTCCCGCGACCCGCGTCGCAATCTTCGTCGACGGCTGCTTCTGGCACGGCTGCGCCACGCATTGCCGTTTGCCGGCGTCGAACCGCGAATATTGGGCCAGCAAGGTCGCGGCCAATCGTTGCCGCGACCGCAGGAACGCCCGGACCCTCCGCCAACTGGGCTGGCGAGTCTTACGCGTCTGGGAACATGAGTTGCGCCCGGCGGTGGCGCCACGGGTGGGTCGGCGTTTGCGCCGAAACTTAAACGAGGCGCGCATAACAGCACCGGCTCGCCGTCACGAGCGCACGGCGCACGCGATCCCCGGGGAGGTTGGCGCGTCGAAGTACAGCCGGGGGCACCGGAGTGGACCTTTGACCTTAACGGCGCTTCCCGCCATCTCACGTCCATGCACTCCCCGACGTATCCCGTAAAATTTTGCGACCGATCGTGGTTTGTAACCCGCGCGACTCTCGGCGCCGGGCTGATGCTCGCGCTCGCGGCGAATTTGACGGCGGGCGCGGCCACGATTGTGGCCGAAAATTATCATCTCACCCTGTCCGCCAAGCACCCGGTTCTGAGTCGCATCCGAACTTCCGAGCACATCGTCACCAGAACTTTGTGCGCCTCCGGCCGCGACGAGCAGGGCGTGTCACGCGCCGACCGGGGAAACCCGTTGACCGGACCTTTTTTTATCGAAGGCGCGGAACCGGGCGATGCCGTGGTCATTCACATCAAGAAGCTGCGCCTGAGCCGTAATTGGGGATTTTCGAGTTCGCGGCTGGGACTGTTTGCGCTGACCCCCGAAACGATCGCCGCGATGCATCCCATGTATGCGATTCAGTACAAA